>JAPPBX010000118.1 GCA_026702755.1 Candidatus Poribacteria bacterium
ACAGATTGGCGAAGCATATATGGTGTTAGCCGATGGCGATGATGCGTACTTCAACGACGCATTGGATTACTTCAACCGGTTGTGGGCAAAATATGAGACAACACCGCCTGTAGACACAAAAGTCAACCAAGCACTGACGTATGCAATCAGTCAGATCCAGACGATTCAAAGCTATATGCGAGCGAATAATCTGGAAATTCGTGAGACCGTTGGTGGTGGTGGCGGTGGTGAGTAATTGCCACATTCTACCCCTATAGCCTCGCTCGCCTGAGCGAGGTTCTTCTGAAGGGAGGGTGCTGGACAGCACCCTCCCTTTTTATGGGCATATTTCCCCTAATTCTGAATTCTGAAAATTGTGATTTAAACGATATCTGAGGAGCCTGCTAAAACAGTGTACGATGAATTAATAGCGTCCCCGCGCGTGCTACTCGGTCCAGGACCGAGCGAAGCCAATGCGCGGGTTCTTAAAGCAATGACGACCCCGATGCTGGGGTATTTAGATGCCGAATTTGTTCAAATCATGGATGACACGGTCGGGCTGCTCCGACGTGTCTTTGGAACCGAAAATAGGTTGACCTTACCGGTCTCGGGTACGGGTACCGCCGGAATGGAAGCCGCGCTTACTAATGTTATTGAACCTGGTGACAGCGTGGTTGTGGGTGTCAAAGGTTACTTCGGTGAACGAATAGCCGATATTGCTGCCCGATGTGGTGGTGTTGTAACAAGAGTAGAAGCAGAATGGGGCACACACATCCCCGCCGAAAAAATCGCTGAAGCGGTAACGAAAGTTTCCACACCAAAACTGGTTGCATTGGTACATGGGGAAACCTCTACAGGTATTCTGCAACCGCTACGAGATGCCGTTGAGATTACGCATCAAAGCGGTGCTCTTTTTTTGGCAGACTGTGTGACCAGTCTTGGAGGACAACCCGTAGAGATGGATGCTCTCGGCATTGATATTGCCTATAGTTGCACCCAAAAGTGTCTCGCCGGTCCACCCGGGCTTTCACCTATCAGTTTCAGCGAACGTGCTGTCGAAGTGATTCGGAACCGAAAAACACCTATCCAAAGTTTCTATCTTGACATGACGCTCCTCGAAAATTATTGGCACGGTGAGAAGCGGAGTTATCATCATACCGCCTCAATGTCACTGATCTACGCGTTGCGGGAAGCATTGCGTGTTGTGTTGGAAGAGGGGCTGAATACCCGCTATGAACGACATGAGCACAATGCTCGTGCGCTCCTTACCGGGGCAAAAGCAATCGGACTGCAACCGGCAGCCGAGGAGGGCTATCGCGCACCGATGCTCACGACCTTGCGCATCCCTGATGGCATAGATGATACAATTATTCGGAAAGGCTTAATTACCGACTATGGGATAGAAATCGGTGCTGGATTGGGTATTTTTGCTGGAAAGGCTTGGCGAATTGGACTGATGGGGGAATCGTCAAACCAACGAAATGTCATGCTTGTCCTTAATGCGTTAGAGAAACTGCTCATTGCGTCAGGACATAAAGTAGAACAAGGTACGGCTGTTCACGCAGCATCACAAGTTTATTAGTTATCAGTTGCCAAAAACAGAGGCGACAAAGCCTTGCGTCACAAGGTTCGTTCCTGATAACCGACACCTATTCCCACTCAATCGTGCTGGGCGGTTTTGAACTAATATCATAGACGACACGGTTGATGCCTTGCACCTCATTGATGATACGGTTGGAGATTCTGGCGAGCACATCCGTTGGTATGCGCGCCCAATCTGCGGTCATCGCATCGCTGCTCGTGACAGCACGGAGTGCGATTGCATTTTCATACGTCCGTGCATCCCCCATCACCCCGACACTTTTAACAGGCAGAAGAACAGCCAAAGCCTGCCAAATCTCGTCGTACAATCCCGCCTCTTTGATTTCAGAAATAAAGATAGCATCCGCTGAGCGGAGTACCTCCAACCGTTCGTGTGTTACTTCGCGCAAGATGCGGACAGCGAGACCCGGTCCCGGAAATGGATGTCGTCCAAGGACAGGCCAAGGCACATTCAGTTCTGCCCCGACCGCTCGTACCTCATCCTTAAAAAGTTCTTTGAAAGGTTCAAGCAACTCAAACGGCATGTCGGAGGGTAACCCACCGACATTATGATGTGTCTTGATTGTAGCCGACGGTCCTTTCACAGAGACACTCTCTATGACATCCGGATAGAGCGTGCCTTGTGCGAGGAACCGGAAGTCATGCTCCATTTCTGTCACTGTTGCTTTGAAGGTTTCAATGAATTGTGCGCCGATGACCTTTCGCTTCTCCTCGGGGTCAGTGATCCCTGCCAGTCCATTGAGAAACCGTTCCACTGCATCAACAGCGACAAGAGAGATACCGAGCTGCTCACAAGTTTTGAATACTTCGGCGGCCTCGTTTTTGCGAAGTAGCCCATTGTCAACGAAGACCGGCACGAGGGCATCACCGATTGCTTGATGGAGGAGCGTTGCCAGTACCATTGAATCAACGCCACCACTGACTGCACAAAGGACGCGTTCATTTCCGACTTGTGCCTGTATTTGTGCCGTGACTCTCGCAATAAAAGCGCGCATTGTCCACGTGTTGTGGCATCTACAAATATCACGCGCAAAGTTTGCCAAAATCCGATCGGCATCTTCAGTATGTTCAACCTCAGGATGAAATTGCAATCCGTAAAACGCACGTGCGGGATCCACCATAGCAGCAATCGGTGCGTTTTCTGTTTGTGCGATTATCTGGAATCCGACAGGTGGTTTGTCAATACGATCCCCGTGGCTCATCCAAGCAGAAAAACGTGAGGAAAGTCCTGCAAAGAGCGGATCGGTTGTGTTAAGAACTTGGAGCGGTGCGTGCCCATATTCTCGCTCAGCAGCTGGATGGACCTTTCCGCCTGCTAATAGTGCCGCCATGAGCTGCATCCCGTAGCAGATGCCTAATATCGGTGTCTCCAATTCAAAGAGTTTCGCGTCGACCTTTGGAGCATCAACTTCGTAGACACTTGCGGGTCCACCGCTGAGGATAATCCCTTTTGGCGCAATGGCTTCTATCTGCGACAGTGGTAGGGTATGTGGATAAATTTCGCAGTAGATGTTTTGCTCACGGACGCGTCGTGCGATAAGCTGCGTGTATTGTGAGCCGAAATCCAGAATAAGGATAGTCTCTTGCTGTGCGGATTCTGTTTTTGGACTATTGGTGTTACTCATATTTTAATGGATCGGACACTTTCGATTTCACGTGCAAGTATGGCTACTGTATGGCACTGTTTCGCAATCAATAATGACACCGGTCTGTGGCTCAAAGATTACACCGTACGCCCCAGCGGGAGCGAAATCGACATCGCTTGACATTGCCAAGCCAGTGTTTGCGTCCTCTAAATAGTAGCATCCATGATACGGATGCCCGGGTGTTTTGATGGACCGCAGATGGTAACAGTGGTTGTGGAACTGAATCGTATTCCCGTAAATGATGATATATCTGTCTCCAAACAGATGTATTGCGACCTGATGAACGAGATAAGGATCTTTGTGTTGCACGAGTTTCAGTTTGTCCCGATGATTATATCAATTCTACGATTCTGTTCTGCTCTGTCCGCGCCCTCTTTGACAATAGGCTGTGTCTCACCCAAACCGACAGCGGTAAGACGCTTTGGATCCATCCGTCCTGTATCAACAAGGAACTTCTTCACTGAGTCTGCCCGTCCTATACTTATGTTTCGATTGACATTCGCACTGCCCATAGAACTCATGTGTGCCTCAATACGGACTGAATAACTCTTGAATTTAGCCATCCGAAGGACTCTCGCGAGTTCATTAAATGTTGTGAAAAATTCTTCTCGGAGTTGCGTGCTGCCGTAAGGAAACACGTTCCCATTGATACGGATGAGTACACTATCTTTTTGTTCTTTGACGGTGGCTTGGGGAATCTGTCTTGACGCTTTCAGCAAATCCGCCTTCACCGATGTTGCGAGATGTGTGTTTGTAATGGCACGCTCAAGGTAATCGTTACCCTCCGCCGATTTCTCAATCGCGCTTTGATATTCTTTACTTGCCAACGCAGCGTTTGCTGTTACGTAAGCCGAATTGGCGAGTTCGTAGAGTTTTTCCTCTAACTGCGGGACCTGCGTCTGTGCTTGTGCGGAGAGTTTCTGTTTCAAGGCGTTGACGGCTTGCCGCGCCTCTGTTGCTTGTCTATCTAATTCCTTCTGGGCACGCTCAGTGAATTCCGCAACCTCCGCAATTGCGACGGCTTGGTCAGCTGCTTGTTGTGCCTGTTGCGCGGATTGTTGCGACTGTTCATAGCGATTCACTTCTAATTCCTGTTTCGCACGTTGCAGATGCGAACTCGCCTCCTGAAATTGCTTCGGGGCATGCTGATTGGCATTGAAGTATTGGGCACGCTGAATAATTACTTCTGTTTTCGCTATTGAGATTTGCGCGTTCGTCTTTGCTTCTGCTTCTGCTTCTCGGTTCTGCACCGCCAATCGATAGAGATTGTTAACCAGTGTCTGGGCATCAGTGGTGGCGTTCTCCACATCATGAAACATCTTCTGCTCAATCAGATTCACGATTGAGGCAATTGCTGCCTGAACACGTTCATAGTCAGCGGTCTCTTTAATAACGGGATGGATCTCTGTAGCAATATTGACGAGCGACTCTATGTTTACGAGTGGCACGCGCAGTTCAGCTTGGCGCAGTTTTGTTTTTAAATCAGCAATTTCAGATGAGAGCAAGTCTGTCTGTTGTTGTCCTTCATCCCGCGATCTCAAAGTACGCGCGAGCTGCTCTTCGGTGATCGCTTGACGGGTGCGCTCAATCTCGAGTTCATGCTCCAGTGACTTTATGGTTTGCTGATATATCTGTTCTCGAATGGCAACAACTTTTTGTTCGGCATGGTGTTGTCGCGCTTTTGCACTGGCAATCTGTGCGACCAATTCTGCCTGATACGCGAACTCCGCACTTTGGGGAATGTCTCCATTTTCCTGTGAATTCCGAGCGAAGTTCAGGAGTTTTACAGCCCTCCCGAACTCATCTGGAACCAAAGGTTCAGCTCCTAATTCTGCTGCATTATTAATCGCTTGCTGTGCGTCTTGAAATTGTGTCGCAAGCATAACTTCATCAATCTCTGGTGCGGTGCATCCGAAAACAATGAGGTACGTCAATAAGAATAGCAAACCGTAAAATTTCATCAGTTTTCCCCGTGTCATGCAAACCTTGGATTCCTGATTGCGTATTCACCCAGCCGGTACATAGCTATATCATTTGATTTTGTTAAAATTCTCGCAACGCATCAAGTTCAGCCTGTATAGCCTCAAGTCTCTGAAGCACTTCGCCGACGTTCTGTTCACTAAGCGTCAGCTGTGCTTGTGCTTCTTGAACGCGCGCTTCTTCGCGAATAGCAATAGCAGTTTCAGTTGCGATCCGTGCATGAAGGTATGCCCGAAGTGCCAATCGATATGCTCGCTCTGCATCGCCAGCCTTCATTGCGTTTTCAGCGGTAATCAACATCTCTTGAGCCGTACGTAGAGATGTCTCGGCGGTTTCTTGTGCTCCCATCGCGTTTGCGGAGGTGAGAGCCACCTGGGCATTCTCCATTGTTTCCACGGCGAGCTGTCGCAACTGCCCGCCACACCCTATCAATGCTGTTAGCGTGGTGAGACAGATGATCCATTTTATTGTTAATTTGTGCTGTCTGTTTTTCAAGCGTGTCATTTGTTGAGTGGATACGTTTAAGAAGAGGGTTAAAAAATTGTGTCAGAATACAATTCTTGTGGATTAAAAAAACCTCGCTTGGGGTGGTGCGCGCTGCAACACCCTAAGGCGAGGCTTCGGGTCCTTCGTTCCTGAGGTTGGTATATCCGCTAAAATTCAGGACGCTCTGTATAGACGCTCACCTTTCGACGATATTTGTCCTTTCGTTCAAACCATACGTATCCATCAATTTTTGAGAATAACGTATAGTCTCTTCCAACCCCAACGTTGTTTCCGGCGTGGATATGTGTTCCACGTTGTCGAGCGAGGATGCTTCCGGCGGTGACATAATGTCCAGAAAATCTTTTGACCCCGAGTCGTTTTCCAATACTGTCACGTCCGTTCCGAGTGCTTCCTCCGCCTTTCTTATGTGCCATCAGATTGCTCCTCTACCGCACCGATCGCGGTAATTTTCACGCGTGTAAATGATTGACGGTGTCCTAATTTGCGTTTGTAACCTTTACGACGTTTCGATTTGAACACAATCGTTTTCTTCGCGCGTGCCTGTTGAATCACCTCGGCTGTAACTGAAGTATTTTCAAGATAGGGCGAGCCGGTTTGTAACTGACCTTCATCGTCAACAACAACCAAAACGGATGGGAATGTGACACTGTCCCCAACATCTGCATCAAGTTTTTCAAGATCAATCAGGTTCCCCACTTCCACCCGATGCTGTTTCCCCCCGCTCGCAAAGACTGCATACATTTTTGAATATCACTCCTTTCTGCTTAAAATTATACCCTAAAAACGCGTCAATGTCAATTCAGACTTGCATTTTGTTTGCCTGTCCTGTTTCAGAAGACGTATTTTTCTCACGCTACAGGTACCGGTGCGTTAGTCTAAAAATAACTCTTCACCTTTCCCAACAAAGATTCGGTAATCTTCGAGGTGCAGGTCAGCATCGGGTTCGAGAACGAGATCTAATTTTAACGACTTCTTGAGTTCACGCAATTTATTTGCCATCTGCGATTTTATATGTGAGATGACATAGTCATTGGCGATAACACGCAATTCGGACTGGCGTGTTTGCTTATGCGCCATTTTTATTGCGCGCAGCAACTGAATGACGACGGTTTCAATAGATAGGATGGTGCCATGCCCGTCACAATAAGGGCACTCCTCCATCAGCAGGGTAGAGAGACTTGGCCGGGTGCGTTGGCGCGTCATCTCGACGAGTCCTAAATCTGAAAAATGGAGGATATTCGTACGGGCACGATCCTTTCGGAGTGCTTCTTGTAGCATCTTGAAGACTCGTTTCCGGTGCGATGCTTCTTCCATATCAATGAAATCAACGACAATAATCCCTCCTAAATCTCGTAACTGAATTTGACGGACGACCTCCTCAACAGCTTCAAGGTTGGCACTAAGAATGGTGTTATCTGGATCAGACTTTCCAACAAACCGCCCGGTGTTGACATCAATCGAAACCATAGCCTCAGTTTGCTGGATTATAATATGTCCACCACATTTGAGCCAAATTTTCTCACTCAGTGCATCTTTGAGTGCGCGTTCAACACCATAAGCGTCAAAGAGTGTTGCATTTTCCTGATAGAGCGAGACTCGAGATTCAAGGTTTGGCATAACAGAGGAAACATAATCTATTGTTTCCTTGTATCCCGCCTTTGAATCAATGAGCAGACGCTTGACATCCTTCGTTAGCATATCCCGGACGACTCTATTGGTGAAACTGAGGTCTTTACTCACCAGACTCGGTGCGGATTTTCGTTTTGCCCGCTCACAGGTCTGTTTCCATTGGTCGATTAAGTATCGAATTTCAGCGGTAAACTCGGTTTCATTCAAACCCTCAGCAGCAGTACGAATGATAAAACCACCTTCAACATCGGCTTTCACGGCTTTTGCCATGTTTCGGAGCCTGTCTCTTTCAGTGGCAGACTCAATTCGTCGTGATACTCCGATGTTGGAAGAATTGGGCATATAAACAACGTAGCGTCCGGGCAGTGTGATGTTACTGGTAACCCGCGCGCCCTTTGTCCCAATAGGCTCCTTACCGACTTGGACCAGAAGCTCCTGTTTTTTTGAAATAAGGTCGCTTATAAGAAATGGGAACCCACGTCCACCGCGTGTTTGCTTGGAGTGCTTTGCTTTCAAATCCAATACTGCAGTGTCCGTATGGGATTTTTGGTTTCCATTCTGTTTTCCATTTTCGTCTTCGTCTTCGTCAACGCTCTCGTATTTGAGATCCGAAATATGCAGGAAAGCATGTCGTTCCAACCCTATATCAACGAAAGCTACCTGCATACCAGGTAACACGTTCTCAACCCGACCTTTATAGAGATTGCCCAATGTTTGCGTCGCTGCTTTTCGTTCAATGTAAATTTCATTCAACACCCCCTCGTCAAGTACTGCACAACGTGTTTCATACTCATCGTCAGAAATAAGTATCTCCTTTTCCATCGTTACCTCCTATCGCGCTTCTTTTCCAAGAGGCACCTCGGTTAATTATCATGTCAAAAATCGGCAGCGTTGCAAAAAACAATAAGGACTTAGAAAATTACGTCCTGCGTTTTGTTCACGCGATGCAAGGCATGTGCCTCTTCAGTTAGGACTCCTCAGCAAATAAATCAACAAGCGTGAGGTTGCCCTTAGCGGGAGTCTACCAAATCAACCTGTATAGAAACTCTGTTTCCGTATGTTAGCGTTTTGCTGTTTCCCAAGACCGTTGACAAAGTCAATTTGATATAAATTATAGAACCGCGTGTTATCTATTCAGTTCCGAACTTGCAAACTGTACCTTACAGTCGCGGTGTCAGTGTTACGACGGGTGTTATCAGTTCTCCCATCGAAATACCACCGTGCTGGAACCCTCCTTGAAACTGCCGTTTATACTTATAAAAATCGTTTGGATAGACGAAATAATAATCGTCTTTCGCAAGAATGTAGTCCTTGCTAGCATTTTCCGCTGGTAACCGATATTCATGCGGGTTTCGCAGATAGACCGCCTCGCCCTCTTCGCACCCTAAATTAGAACCGATTTTGAATCGGAGGCTGGTAGTGGTCTCGCGATTACCGTAAGCACGGGTCGCACGGTTACAAAAGACAGAACCGTGGTCACTCGTGAGAACTACAGTTGCGTTTTGTGCCGCAATAATACGTAAAATATCAAAAAGTACCGAATGAGAAAACCATGAGCGCGCCAAAGCCCGGAAAGCGGATTCATCCGGTGCAAGCTGCTGTAGAACATCTGATTGTGAGCGCTGATGTGTCAAAATATCAATGAAGTTGATAACCAACGCTGAGAGGCTCACGCGTGTATTTGCCGAAACCCGCTTTTTGTAAGTGTTTCCACCGCGCGCGTCAAAAATCTTGAAGTACTGAAGCCCGGGTTTCAACTTAATGCCTCTACGTTTCAGATGTGCTTCGAGAAACTGGCGTTCGTACCGATTCGTGCTCGTGTCTCCATCAGATTCTTCTTGCCAATACTGTGGATACTGTTCCGCAATCTCTATTGGAAACAAACCACTGAAGAGGGCGTTCCGTGAGTACATTGTTGCACTCGGCAGGATTGAAAAACTATATTGGCGATCAATAGAGAAATAGGGGTACAAAAGTGGCTCTACTGCCAGCCAATGGTCTAGGCGGAAGCAGTCAACCACAATAAAATAGACAGATTTTCCGGCTTGAAGTTGGGGAATAACATATTGGTCTAGGATATTCACCGACAGCGATGGTGCGTCCGGGCTACCTTCGACCCAATCAGGATACCGTGATGCAACAAAATCCGAGAATTCGGTATTGCACTCCTTCTTCTGTGCAAGATGTGTTTCCTCCAACCCACCTTCGGCGAGTTTTTCAGACACCAAATCCCATTGCAATAGTTTCACATAGATGTTAACCCAGTCTTGCCAACTTGGTGCCGCATCCTTCATGGCACGGATAGCGTTAAAATCTGCCGTATACCGACTCGGAATTTGATCTATGACTATCTGCGGTTGATCCAAGACGCGCTTTAACGTTGAGACGATCTGGGCTACACCGATCGGTTTTACCAAGAAATCGTTTACCTGTTTGCCGAGTGCCTTCTCAATAAACTGTTCGTCGCTGGATTGGGTGACGAGAATGACTGGAATTTGTGGATTGATGGTACGGATTGCATCGAGCGTTGCCATTCCATCTTTACCGGGCATAACCTGGTCGAGCAGAACAGCACTATATTGCGTTTCACCGCGCGTTAAGAGCGCAATACCATCTTCGCCATTTGTTACAGGCGTAACAGCATAGCCTCTGTCGCGTAACACAAGAATATGCGGTTGCAACGCTTCTATTTCATCATCAATCCATAAGATTTGGTGTGTTTGTGACATACGTAAGTTTATAGAATCTGCTCAGATGCGGTATCATATCCAAATTAACATGCGCGAAAGCCTTCTTAACAGGCGTGGAACAAATGCCCAGATAATCGTTTACTTGACACCACCCGTTAATTTGGGTCTACGCAACTGGCAATCGAATTTCAAAAATTGTTCCGCCAGGACTCGTTTTAACGATCCGAATGCTTCCGTGATGATACTCGCGGATGATACGTTGTACGACTGTCAACCCGAGTCCCCACCCGTGTGCCTTAGTAGACATCCCGGGTTCAAAGATTTTTCGTTGATGCTCGCGGGCTATCCCGCTTCCATTGTCAGCATACCGGATAACAATATCGTTATGTCGTTTGTCGTGCGTTGGTTCAATCAGAATCCATCCTTCCGGTTTATCCATAGCATCCAATGAATTACGGATTAGGTTTTCAAACACCCAATGTAGCAATTGCGCGTTTGCGAGAGTGGACGGTACCTTATGTAGTATCAGTTGAATCTCAACACGGCGACTAATATGTGGTAGCCGTTTATCAAAATATGATCGAACTTCTTCAAATACTTCCTCTACATTCACTTGGGTTAGAGGGGGTTGCGTGCCAATCATACCGAAGCGTGCCGTTGTTTTCTGTAAACGCTCCAGATCGTTTTGCATACTCTCGGAAAGTTCAGTGAGTGTTATATCGTCTGTCTCTTTACTCCGGGCATGTAAGAGTTCTGCCCATGCCAGGAGCGACGAAATCGGTGTTCCGAGTTGATGTGCAGTCTCTTTAGCTAAGCCCCCCCAAATTGCCGAGTGTTCATAAGACTTTATCCGTTGGTAGACGAGGAAACAAACAATCCCAAATGCCAATAAAACCGTCGGGACTATAAACGGCACCACTAATAACCCATAGTATGGTTTACTTTCATAATAGAAGTATCCCTTGTGCCATTCGGGTGTTGTTTCAATCACAGAAGATGCGGGTGCGTTCTGAATGAAAATTTCCGCTCGCTCTCGCTGCTCCGCAGTTGCTTCCTCCGCAGTAATCACATTGCCCCATATCTGCCATTTCTGAGGTATACCGGCCGTATCAGTTATCACAAAAGGCAAGTGTTGCATTTCACTGGGTGCGGCATCACCGTAGTAAATATACCCCTTTAACTGCCTGTATTCAAGGAGCATGGGTATTTCGCGTGGCAGATGTTTTTTTTTCATACGCGCTAATGTTGACTGCAACAAGGCACTTTCATCTTCTGTTAACGAGATCTCCTCATTTTCGTTTACTTTGATGTCCAAACTGTCGATTTTTGCGTCTAATTGTTGGTCAACGCCTCGCGTGACTAAGACCTTTCCTTGCGCATCTGTAATGATAAACGAGAATGCCCGTGATCTGTCTTCAGCGAATGACTTTCTGACGATCTTAATTAATTTCTGTTGCAATCCCCGGTTGTCCACCGCCGGAAGTTCCGCTGCTAAATCCGCGAAGATGTCTATCTGGGCTTCTATATCAGCGTTTAATCGAGAGATTTGCTGAGTATAATGGAAGAACCCGAATATCAGTGTCCCCAATCCAACAATGAAGTAGACGAACATTAAGCGGGAGGTCGTATATCTGGGGATAATTCGACGATTCAGCCGCAATTTCGTATTCCTCCATACAAATTAGACGCGACATATCAACATATTTAATAGTACCACTTTTAAAATGAAATTGCAAATCTATTTTGTGCAAATCTATTTTGATTGTGGTTTCTCGTTCTGAAAAATTTATTCGATTCCTCGGATTTTGAACGCTTTTTCTCAATGACCAGAGCGATTAAAACCGCGTCCACCGCAGTGAAGCTCTATTTTTCTATACGTATAATGTTTGTTGCAATCCGTCTCTCTTTTCTTGAAAAAATCTGAAATTCCCAGAAGACTAAGAACTTTCGGTGAAATAACATATCATTTGACTTTTTTGATTAAATAGGGTAAAATGAAATTTATAATTTATAGGTTTTATATAGTGGAATGGAAACATTTGATGCTCAAAGCAATTACATTTGATTTTTGGCAAACCCTCTATGCAGATTCTGACAAGAATTGGCGAAAACGTCAGGCAATACGTGTTAAACGGTGTCATACGTATCTTTCAAACTGCGGTTATACTTGCCCACTGACTGACGTGGAATTCGGACTTGAAGAAGCCTACAACTTGGTGTCGTCTCTGTGGCATAAACACCGAGGGATATCGGTAAAACGGTGCATGGACCGATTCGCAGAGGTACTTCAGCTTCAACTTCAGGATGCCGATCTTGATCAGTTAATTGAGTGTCTTGGTGCAGCTTTTTTGGAAGCACCGCCGATTATAATGCCATACGTCAAACCGGTCATTTCTCGGCTGAGTAAAAGTTATCCACTTGGAATTATCTCAGACTCAGCACTGACCCCAGGCAGTTTTGCTCGGAAATTGATGGAACGTGACGGTATTCTGCAGTTCTTTACAGCATTCACTTTTTCCGATGAAACTGACTACACAAAGCCTCAAGTGGTCCAGTTCCATTCCACCTTAGCCGAATTGAATGCCAAACCAGCGGAAGCGGTGCACATCGGTGATATTTTCCGAACGGATATCGTCGGTGCGAAAAATGCTGGAATGAAGGCGATTCGTTTCGCAGGATTCAATAAAGGGGAAGGTGATGATATACTTAGCGATGCCGTCGTTGACGACTATAGAAAATTGGAAACTACGATTGCTGAGTTATCAAAATAAGGAACACCAGGGGGAAAAATGGCAAATGTATTAGTCACCGGCGGTACTGGATTCATAGGCACTCGGGTCTGTACTGCTCTTCATCAACAAGGTGATACGGTGCGCGTGTTATCTCGAAATCCAACACGTGCACAAACAAAATTACAATGGGCAAGGGAGTTCTACGGTTGGACCCCTGAAACTGAAAAACTTCCTTCGGAAGCGACATCAGATATAAACGCGGTAGTTCATTTAGCAGGTGAAACTATTGCGGGTAGGTGGAACACTGAAAAAAAGCGGCGGATACGGGACAGTCGAGTCCTTTCCACGCGCAATCTCGTCACTTCGTTTGAAACAGTAGGTACAAAGCCGGATGTGCTTGTCTGTGCCTCTGCAATTGGATATTATGGGGGCAGTGGCGACGAACACTTTACAGAGGTGTCCCCCGCTGGTACCGATTTTCTCGCCGAAGTCTGTCAAGAGTGGGAAGCAGAAGCGCAAAAGGCGATTGCGTTTGGAATTCGGGTAGTCATGATTCGTATTGGGCTTGTGCTTGGATTAGGTGGTGGGCTATTGGCACAGGTTCTCTTACCCTTTAAAATGGGAGTCGGCGGCATACTCGGCAGTGGTCAGCAGTGGATGTCTTGGATTCATGTTGACGATGTGGTAGGTATTGTACTGCACGCTTTAGAAAATGGTGAGATTAGCGGTCCGCTAAACGCGACAGCACCTGTTCCAGTTAAGAACACGGAGTTTACGAAAACGCTTGGGTCAGTGTTGCGCCGACCAACGCTGTTTCCAATGCCAAAATTTGGCTTGAGATTAATGATGGGTGAATTTGCGGATTTCGTTTTACTAAGTCAGAATGTGCTTCCAGAAAAGACGGAAGTCAGTGGCTATGACTTTCGCTATCGAACCCTTGAGCCAGCTTTGAGAGATTTGCTATAGACGCGCGGATATTGAAACCCACTCCTGCAACGCGGAATCCAAACGAAATATGAAGATTCGCGATGTCCTGCTTTCTGAATACGGAAAAGCCTCAAGCATACCTTCCCCTGTTAACCGGTTAATGACCGATTTTGCTATCGGTTTTCGAGATGGACGCGACATCAATCTCGGTGTCGGATATGTTAATGAACAGACGATTCCTCACCAACAGATTCAACTCGCCTGCGAAAGAGTCCTCGCTCAGCCCAAAAAGTACCGCGCTTCTCTTAATTACGGTGGTGCACAAGGTTCGCCAAACCTTATCGAATCGCTTAGAAGGTTTCATATTGAGAACCGGATTGGTGGTATAACCGAACAGAACCTAAAGAACCGAGATATTGTTATTGGTGCGAACGGCGCGACGAGTCTATTGGAGAGCATCACCCACCTCCTTCCTGCTGGCATTGTGGTTACCGCAGACCCGATGTATTATATCTACTGCAACGACTTAGAGCGGAAAGGCTTCAGTGTTATCGCGATACCAGAAGATGACGAAGGACTTGACACTGAAATTTTGAAGTCAAAACTTGCAGCCCTCGGTGACAAAAGAGAGGCTATCCGCTTCTTCTATGTGGTGACGGTTAACAATCCAACCTGCACCATCCTTTCCAACAACCGTAAGAGAGAATTGGTCGGTATCGTCACGCGGTTATCACACGAAATTGGACGGAAAATCCCACTCTTTTTTGACAATGCCTATAGCGACCTTGTGCATGACAGCAGCGTTGAACCTTTGGAGTCGGCGTTCCGCTATGATACACTTAGCATCGTGTATGAGGTTGGTACGTTGTCAAAGATCCTCGCCCCCGGACTGCGCATCGGCTATCTCATCGGTTCTAACGGTCGATTTCTCAATAGTATAATCCAGCGTACAAGCGACATTGGCTTTAGTGCCCCGTTAATCAATCAGGAAATCGTAAGCTATCTACTCGACCACGGAATTGAATCGCAAATTGAGAAAGTCAATAACGGATATCAGCAAAAGGCAAAACAGGTCAAAATATGGATGGCTGAACTACTCGGTGATAACCTTCAGGAGTGCCGAGGTGGAAGTGCTGGATTCTACTTTTACTTGACATTGGCAAATGTCGCAACGGGTTCAACCTCTGATTTCTTCAGGTTCTTGACGCGAACAACTGGACGGGAAGATGTTGATGGGCCTTTAGACTCTCAGTACCCCAAGGTGATTTACATCCCCGGTGAACACTGTGTCCATCCAAACGGCGAGATGATTGAGGTCGGGAAGCAGCAGTTACGTATATCCTACGGATTTGAGGAGCTTCCTCAGATTCATACTGCGTTGAAATTCATGAAATCCGCGATAGACTATAGTCAAGAAAATTTATAGTCTTCAATAGGCGCGTTTACAAGATAATATCCAGAAAGGAAATTGAGAATGCGACTGAAAGATAAAGTTGCGTTATTCGCCGGTGCCGGATCAAACATGAGTCGTGCGACTGCCTTGCTTTTTGCCCAAGAGGGTGCGAAGGTGGTGCTCGCTGCACGCACAACAGAGACAATGGAAGAAACAGCGGAACGTATCCGTGCCAATCGTGGTGATGTGCTAACGCATCAGACAGATCTAATGGGCGCAGCACAGGTAGATGCACTGGTTGACGCTGCTGTGGCGGAATTTGGCGGCATTGACTGTCTTATCCATGCTGCGGGTGGGTTCTTTTCAACAGAACACGATATTACTACGATGGAACCAGCGTATTGGGATGGCGCGTTACAAAACAACTTGCAAACGTTGTTCAATCCTGTACGCCGACTTGTCCCGATTTTAGAGGCGCGTGGCGGTGGATGTCTTATTACGATTTCCGCGGGCGAACGGGTGAGACAAGACGCAAACAGTGCTTACGCCGTAGCGAAGGCTGGAATGGTAGCAGCCGCGAAAAATCTCGCGAAAGAATTATACGATAAAAATATTCGGGTTCATGCGTTATGTCCGGGTATTATCTGGGATCCGTTGCCAGACGGAGAAATCGCTCCAGCAGCGACACAACTGGAACGGCTCGGTAACCCCATTGATGTGGCTTATGCAGCACTGTGGCTCTGCTCGGACGAGGCGGCGTGGGTTACAGGATTGGAATTGACGATTGATGGTGGCGATTCGCTATTCATTGATTCGCCAATTCGACGGGCGATTTTGGAATAACAGGATTGGGTTAAAAAATTTCGACACAAACAGGCAAGGGCGAGGCACGGAGACCTCGCCCTACAACAACAGTCGTTGGATTACCACTGTACCTGACAGAATTCTTCGTAATCAATCAGCTCGTGGATCGTGGGATTTTCACCACACATCGGGCAGCTGCTATCTTGACGAAGTTTCAGTCGCTTGAAATCCATCGATAACGCGTCGAAAAGCAGAAGGCTCCCGATCAACGGGTCGCCGATGTCCAGTAGGACTTTAATCGCTTCAACGGCTTGAATTGTTCCAATAATACCGGGCAACACACCAAAAACACCTGCCTCTTGACAGGTCGGTACCATTCCGGGTGGCGGTGGATCGGGATAGATGCATCGATAACAGGGTCCTTTGCCCGGATAGAGAACGGTGACCCGTCCTTCAAACTGGAAGATGCTGCCATGCACAACCGGCTTTCCCAACATAGCAGACGCATCATTGAGGAGGTAACGGGTCGGTATGTTGTCGCACCCATCGACAATTAGATCGTATTGTTCCAGAATTTGGAAGGCGTTTTCCGAGGTGATGCGTTCATTGTAAGGAACGACCTTGACATCGGGATTCATCTCTGCGATAGTGGCTTCTGCAGATTTCGTTTTCGGGATGCCGATGTCGCTCGTGCCGTGCAAGATCTGGCGTTGTAAATTACTGAGATCGACGACATCGTCGTCAATGATGCCGATTGTGCCGACCCCTGCCGCAGCGAGGTAAACTCCAACCGGAGAACCGAGTCCGCCTGCACCAATGAGAAGTACCTTCGATTCAAGGAGCCGCGTCTGCCCCATCCCACCTACTTCTTTGAGGATAATGTGTCGGCTGTAGCGTTCAATTTGTTCGTTGGTAAAATTAAACATCTTAGCCTCCGAGATTGGCAAGGAGTTCTGAAATCGGTTTATCCGAATTCGCAGAGATTCGTAGGGCGAACCGTTCGCGTGCATCTTCAGAGGTGCGTTCTATTGTGAAATCTCCATCGCCGTACATCTGCTGTAGGACCGGGCTTAGGTCTGCCTCAACGGCTGCTGCGGTTTCCTGTGTATTCGGTGCAATATGGCGGTTGTTTATCATAAACAGGAGGTCTGCCCCGTTGAAATGCACTGCGTTTTCCAACTCCGCCGATGCTTCGAGTTGTTCACACTTGGAAAGCACCTCTGTGAGTGCTTCGCGAATCTTTTCTGAGTTATCGCCTTCAACTGCCTGTTTCCGGTTGTAGAGGAAACCGTGTTCATGGTAAGCATTGTCAATACTATAGTTGGCTTGCTTCAAAATCAACAATACACCCGGTCCGGCATCAACATGAGAATAATCGGCGTAATTCAGATAGTCGTCCGAATCGGCTTCTTCCATCCAGTGGTTAAAGACTTTGATGAAGTTGGTATAGTTGATATTGCTATCTTCAGTTGTGAAGACCTTGATGTTAATCTGCTGTAGATCCATTCTGCTAAAAAATTTCCTTTCGTGAGAGGGTAAACAAGGCTATTAGAGATATCTATTCTCTATAAAAAACACCGAGACTTCTATTAGACTGCGAGTTCTTGGAGGTTCTGCCCATCAATGCTAACAACGGTAACCTGTGTCGCCTCTAACCAGAAAATCTCGCCTTTGCTGTTACAGACACAGACTAATGCGTACTCGCCTTCTTCCACATCAGCCATTAAATTTCCGAGAAACATGTTCGGTTTCGAGGATTGAAAGACCCCAAACCCCGCGCCGAGCAGACAGCAACGTTTGCCGGTCTCTTTATGTTTAACGATTGTTGCCATTTATTTGTCCGTAAGTGTGTTGCATTTTAGTGCCATTATCTCTACTTTCCACTTCTTTATTATACTGCAAGTTGGTAGGAAAGTCAACTTATTGTAATGAGATCGGTCCCTCTGCCACGCGCGCGGTTTCTCCTCCTAACTCGTCAGCATCAGTTTTGAGGTTAAAGTTTTCGCGCTCTATCGGTTTGATTGAAAGTTGATAGCCGAGTGCTTTAAGAACGATTCCCAGTGTGTCAATTAGAGGTACCTCCTCGTTGGATAAGACCTTTGAGAGAAGTTGTGGGTCCATATCAACCTGCTTGGCAACTTTGGAAACTCCGCCTTGTGCTTCAACAATAGTATCAAGAGCATCCTTGACGACAGCAGCCCCCCCGTAGATATAATAATCGTCGAGAATAGCTTGGAGATAACCGATTGCCCTTTCTCGATCTGCCAGTTTTTTAACGAGGTAATCACGCCATGTTCCCATTTTTTGCATTAGTGTGACTCCTTGTATTGCAACCAATAGGTTTTCGCACGTTCAATGTCGCGTGCTTGTGATGACTTGTCGCCACCACAGAGCAGAAGAACTATCATGCTACCTCCCATGCCAAAATAGATTCGATAACCTGGTCCGAAGTTGAGACGCAACTCACAGACACCGTCACCAACAGATTTATAATCACCAAAATTACCGAATTTAAGGCGGTTAGCGCGTGCCCGAATTCGATCTTGTGTGTTCACATCTCGAATTGATTCTAACCATTCTGTGAAAGGTTGCTGACCATTTGGCGTACGGTAGATTTGTATTTCTCGTGGATGTGCGTCAGGCATTCTTGGCTAATTTATTTTTTGTGTGCAACCCTTGGCTCTATACAGCGTAAATTTGAAAAATTTAGGCGATTGCCTAACCCACCCGTTTTGGGCGCGGGCGGCAATCGCCTTCTTGTGAAACTTAGCTTCGAGGAACCACAACCTTAGAGTCTACTCACCCTTCCGAATGGTGAGGCGGTAGTG
This sequence comes from Candidatus Poribacteria bacterium, assembly GCA_026702755.1. Lineage (NCBI taxonomy): Bacteria > Candidatus Poribacteria > Candidatus Poribacteria bacterium. The sequence goes on from JAPPBX010000118.1 coordinate 18,718, forward strand.
CTTTCCAACCTTCTTCGTGTCAACAATCTCATAACTATCGTTTTGATAGGGAAATCACTTTTATTTTTCATTCTGTTTCCGAACCTGTTCAATTTGACGTATTTCGTTCAAAAACGTTTCTTTATCAAGTGTTTCCATCCATTTATGTCGTTCAACAGAATAATCGCCTTTTCCATCTTTGTGCTGAAATATCTTTTCTAAAAGCGCGTGAACATCTGGATTCCGACGACGGAGTTCTTCCATCTCACCTTCCAGCAGCTTTTGTATGTTCATGTTTATTAATCTCCTCTAACCATGTATAAGGATTTTCAACACGGACACGAAGTTGTAAACGGAAGCGTTTTGCTCTTCTAAGCATCCGATCATCTGTTGTTAGAAGGATATCCGCCCTACCTCTTTCAGCACAAGCGATATGCAAAGCGTCCAACCACTTAAATCCCAATGATTCTAATTGTGTTCCGCGTGCTATTTCTGCTATCCCAACTGTGACATTTTGGTCTGCGAGATCCAACAACACTTCCATTTCAGCACGTAACGTTTTATTGGGAGTTTTGCTGATCTCATTCACTAGGGCAGTGCTAATAAGCCACTGCCACTGTGTTGTGAAGAACCGAGCAAGGATTATCTTAACAGCCTCAGTTTCTTGATGAATCCGTGCTTGTGTCTGATCGTTAAAAAGACGATTTAAGCAACACGTATCAAGATATATCTTACAGTTCTGAAGAAGCGTCTGCACACATTCACTCTGTTAAACGGATCTGTTCTTGGTGAGCTGACTATCGCTACTTACCTATCCTTTTCGGTGCGGTAACAGTTTGTAGAGATAGGTTACAAACCTACCCCTACAAATGATAAAACACATTACACTTTACTCGCCCTTCCGAATGGTAAGGCGGTAGTGTTTTCCGACTTTTTTGGTGTCAACGACCTCATGCCCATCGTTGGTGAGGCTCTTCGGCACGTTCTCGATCGGTTCACCATCGTCAATGGTAATCTCAAGAAGTTGACCGAGGTCCATTGTTTCCAAGCGGACTTTTGCTTGGACATAATTGAATGGGCAGGCAACACCCTTGAGATCGAGGCTATCCACGATTTCCTCAACGGGTTTCTTCTCCTTGACAACCCTTGGCTTCCGTGCCGGTCGCGAGCGACGTGTTTTGCGACGACTCTCTTCCTCTTCTTCCTGCTTGATACGCATACGATTATACACGTTATGCGATTCTTCTACGAAGAGGGTGGCTTCTTCTACACGGCGATGCGCCAATTCGTGGTCGAAAGTAGAACTATCTTCTTCCGTAGCCTTAAACAGATGTGCTCCGAATCCTGCGAAGAAGTTACCCGGATCAAAGAAATGGGTGCGGAATTCGTTGACGGTGGTCGCGTCGTCAACATACTGCAAACCTACCGTTGTCAGAAGTCCGTCTGTGGCTCTGATCATTGCATCAAAAGCCAGTCCCGCGGAATCCTCATATTCACCCTTTTCCAAGTTCAAACCGGATTCATAGATAAGCCGATCTGCTTCTTCTAACTTCATAGAAACAAGTGCGATCACCTCTCCAGCACACTCACCGACACCGGTTTTGAGTTGATAGTCTTTCGTGTCACCTGTGTCAATATAGAATTCAGGTGCTTCCTCGTACGGGGGAATCTGATCGTACTTGGACAAGATCGTTTTGATCTCCACTTTACCGAGCCGTCCGACGTAATTGGTGAAGGTTTCGTCATCTTGCTTTTCATCGACATATTTTCCAGTCAATTCTTCAATGAACTCTGGAATATATTTGCCGTGGATTTTTCCCGTTGCAAGTCCGTAAGAACTGGCGTTTTCAATCATGTGTCCACCGAGTAGCACCAGGTAGACAGGCGCGATATGCCCTCCCACTCGTTTTGAAGAGCCAAAGAAGCCAATATTTGCGATGTGATGCTGTCCGCATGAGTTGGGGCAACCGCTAATTTTAATCCGAAAGTCCTTGATTTCATTCTGCACACCGGATTCAATGAAATGGCTTCGCAGATGCGCTGCCAACCCCCGTGAAGAAGAAACACCGAGTTTGCAAGAATCAGTGCCGGGGCAAGCGGTAATATCAACCATAGATTCTGCACCCGGATCGCCGAGACCGATTTCTTTCAATTCGCGATAGAGTGCGGGTAGATCCGTCATCGTCACCCAACGGAGAACGATGTTCTGCTCGACTGTGGCGCGGATGGTGTCTTTCACGTATTTCCGCGAAATATCTGCCAAAGCACGCGTCTGATCTGCGGTAATATCCCCAAGCGGTAGCGTAATCGTTACAAAAGCGTAGCCGGGTTGACTCTGTAACTGTACATTAGATTGATACCATTCTTCAAACCCTTCAGGTTTCGTGGTGCCATTGAGCTGCGTCGGTGCCTTGAGCGGACTCTCATCGTAGGCATCTAAATTATCCAAATATGCTGTCCATTCGGGGTCATGCCGTAGGGTTTCCCGATCTTCAAGCACCTGTTTGCGAAATTCTTCAATGCCGTATTTGGCGATAACAAACTTCAGACGTGCCTTATTCCGATTTCTGCGTTCCCCTAAACGGGTGAAGACTCTGCAAATTGATTGTGAAATTGGGAGGAGTTCCTCTGCCGGGACGAAATCGTCAAAGATTTTTGCCTGATGCGGGACCGCACCGAGACCGCCGCCAACATAGAGTTTGAAACCGCGTTTGACTTCCCCGTCTACCTCTTTGACCGCAGCAACCGCCCCGATGTCGTGCATATTTGCTAAGCCGCACGCGTGTTCTTCACATCCGGAAAATGCGATTTTGAACTTACGACCAAAGTTCTCCGCATCCGGGTGTCCCAAAAGAAACGCTGACAAAGCCTTCGAGTAGGGTGTTACATCAAACGTTTCATCATGGCATACACCACTGAGAGGGCATGCTGTGACGTTTCGCACGACATTGCCACACGCTTCTTTTGTTGTGATGTCAACGCTTGCGAGACGACGCATCAACTCAGCGGTGGTATTGATGTCTACGTAATGATATTGTACATCTTGACGCGTCGTAATGTGAATGATGTTATCCGAAAATTCTTCGGCAACATCTGCGAGCATTTCGAGCTGTGCCGCTGTAAGCCCTCCGAAGGGGATCTTGACACGGATCATCTGCGACCGGTCATCGCGCTGCCCATAAACGCCGCGCCGAAGTCTAAATTCAGTAAAGGTTGCCTCTTCCACTTGACCGGCTTGGAACCGATCGAGTTGAATCTCATAAATTTCAATTTCGCGGGCAACATCCGGCGGGATTGCCGAGGCATCGTAAGCTCCCGCGTATTCAATAGCCATCCTGTACTCCTTATACTAACCTCAAGTTCATAGTCTGCATTACATTAATTGATGTCCGCTGTTTTCTATTTAGGGAAGCTTGCAAGCCGATATTGCATAGCATCTCCGAGTAGAAACCCTTTAAATAGTACAGTATACTGTAAAACGGAATAAAAATCAAGTCTAATTTTTTAATGCAGAGTGGGCATCCCGTGTAGATGCCCACATCTTGGAAACAGTGGGATTGGTAAAGAGATGAAAGAAGCACAATCCCTTCTTGTCCATTTGAACAACAGCAAAGCGCGAAATTGCCAGCAAACATCGAAAATTGCTAATTACCGCAATCTTTAGGTTTGGAAGCAAATTAATCGGCTTTAATGGTAGCCCAGGTCGTTGTGAGTTTCCCTAAAGGTTCAATATCAGTTGTTGCGCCTAATCCTTCAGTCATGAATGTTTCAATATCATCACCGGTCAACGCCGTATTGAAGATGGCAACATCGTCAATTGTCGCACTGAGAAACTCGCCCCACTGACCGTGCTGTCCAGTGGCTAAATAGATACCTATTAAAAGGGGTTTGTCAGTTAGCGGGTTCCTTCCTATGTTTGCTCCGGTTACACCAGACCCAATCTCATCAGCGTCCAGATATACAGCAAACGCTTCACCATCCCAAGTAACAGCAACATGATGCCAGTCTGTATCTGGTTCCCAATTGGCATCTACATAATGAAGGGTAGCCGCCGGGTCATGCGTGTGATGTCGGATTATATTCCCATCCCACCAAAATCCAGGAGCCCAATCATCTTTGGTCACAACACCCATGCCACCAGTAGGAGCCGCACCTAATTTAAACCAAAGGGCAATCGTGTGCCCGCCGCCAACGTTTAAAGAATTATCGTGCGCAATTTCGAGGTAATCATCCGAGCCGTCGAGACTCAAACCCTTGCCAAACATGCCATCAACCCATGTTGCCCCACCGTGGATTGTGGCGTTATTGCCCCTTCCAGAGTAATCTTCAACGACATCACCGCTCCCCTCATTAAAGAGCCACATCCCGACGCAAGTTTCAAGGTCAATTTCAGCAGAACTGATACCTACAAACATCAGACTCATAACCGTGAAACTAACACATAATAACCTTGCAACCGTAACTTTCATTTTTTATTTTCTCCTTTATCATTCTCAAAGTGATATTCAGTGAATTATCAACTGGCTATAGTTTACAATATACGTAAAAACATCAAAATCGCTACAACAGACTTAAAACTAAATGTCTCTCTCTGGCGCGTCCCCCCAATCCGGAATTGGGAGCAATTCGCCATCTCGTAACGCCGATTCATGTGCGACGAATCCGGGTGCACAGTACCGAACGGCTTCCCAAACATTGACGCGCGGTAATCGTTGACGATTGACAGAATCCACAAACTCATGCACGAGATAGGCATGAGAACCGCCATGTCCGCCGAGATCTGCCGCGAGTGCCTCAGGTAAGTGTTCGTGCGTTTGCGAAGGCTGGACAATCTCCCTTTCATTTTTACCTGCCCAAACACACCCCGCAAGGCTCTGCTCGTAACTCCCTTCTGTGCCATATATCCCGCTGACCCGTTCAGATCCGGGGTGTCCAATCCGTCGGAATTCACAGATTTGCATTGTCGCCCCATTGCTCATTGTGAAAAGCCCGACTTCATTGGAGAACGGGTTTTTGTGAATAGTATCTTCCCGAAACCAGTCGTCATTTGGATAGATATATCCTTGTGCGGAAACCGATGTTGCATGCGCCTTCATTACAGAAATAGGAAAACAGGTTGAATGCGTTGGATAGTACATCGGAATACCGCCACTCTTGTCGCGACCCCACTGTGTACCCCACCGATTTTTCGCCACATCGTAAAGTCCATGGTCCATATCGTGAAAATACTCGGCACGACAATGGACAAATTCTCCGAACGCGCCCTCCGCTGCTTTCTGGCGACAGAAGGCAGTTTCCGGACGGAAATAACTCGTCTCACCGTTCATATAGATCATCCCGGTCCGTTCAACCGTCCTGACGAGCTGCTCGCATTCATCCAGTGATGCAGCGGCAGGGACAGCCGTATAAACGTGCTTTCCCGCTTCCATCGCTTGAATTGCCTGCGGTGCGTGCATCCAGTGCTGGGTGATAATCACGAGGGCATCTAAATCCGATTTGCAGATATCATCAAGACTTGTGTAGGTCTCAGAAATCTCAAATTGCTCTGCCCATTTTGTGAGGCGGTCTTCGCGTAAATCACACAACGCAAGCCGATGTACATCCGGATGTGCCTTATACGATTGGATAAACGAGGGTCCGAACATCCCTAAGCCTACCATCCCGACACTGATACTCATCCGTCTTTTTCTCCTTCGTGCTTATAAGGATTAAGGTGCGCAAGTTCTGTTATGGGAAAATAGCATGTATTCGGAATCCTGTCAAGTAATTTTTCAAGATATTTGTTGACAAAACCCCGAACAGTCTTATAATAATATAGAAAATCGCTGTAGGGTGTTACGAGCAAGCGCAAATTTCAACTGCGAGTCTTCCCTATAGGCGAAATCAAACTTCATCTATTGGAAGGAAGAATAAAATGGCATTAAAAGTTGGCGTTGTCGGCATGAGTGGCATTGGGAATAATCACGCAAATTGCCATGCGAATGACGACTTAGCGGAACTGGTTGCGGTGTGCGATATTGTGAAAGAGCGTGCGGACAGCGCGGCGGAACGTCTTGGTGTAAAGGCATATTATAGCGTCGCTGATATGATCGACGGCGAACCCGATCTGGACATCGTTGATGTCGGTACTGGCGGGAATGAGAACGGAAGTTGGCACTATGAACCGACGATGGAAGCTCTCGATAACGGGAAGCACGTGCTCGTCGAGAAACCGATTTCTAACGACATCGGGCAAGCACGGGAGATGGTAGCAAAAGCCACGGAAGAAGATCTCTATCTCGGCTGTAATCTGAACCACTATTTCACACCGCCCGCGGAGCAAGCGAAGAAATATATCGACGAGGGACATATCGGGGAGCAGGTTTATTGTCTTCACAAAATGGGGTTTGCTGGCGGTGAATTTAACTACAGCTACTCAAAAGCTCCACGTTCTGATGGGTTTCCCTACTTCCATGTGAAAGCCTTCCTGGCACACCCGTTCAGTGTAATGCGCCATTTCTGCGGTGATGTGACGCACGTTCAAGCCTTTATGAACCGTCCTCATTTTAGACGCGGTGCTGGAGATGTGATGGTCTCCATTAACAGTATACACCTTCGTTTTGAGAACGGGTGTATCGGTTACCTGTTGAGCCAACGTGGTGATGCTACGTTCGGTCTCGGTGGTTGGTGGAGCGTCGAACTTGCAGGTACACGTGGTACCTTCTGCATTGAAAACTGTATCGAGAAGGTCACCTATTGGTCTTCCCCGGGTGCCCCTGATTTCTCTGGTGAGCCTATTGTTACCGAGTCCGGCATCAGTGACTTCGGTCAAACCTTCCCACTGAGAATTCATGCGTTTTTAGAAGACATCACGAATGGTGTACCGAAAGAGCAGCTGCGTGCCTCCGGTAGAGATGCCCTCGCCACGCTTGAATACACTTGGGCAGCGATGGAGTCTTATGAACAGGGTGGTATCGTAGTCCGTCCGCATCCACTTCCGCCGTTAAAAGGGTAATTGCAGAGAAAGCAACGCAATATCCATCCCTACAAAAGGAGAATTACATTTGAAATTAGGAGCAAATTCGGTGCTGTTCGGCGGTTACGACATGGAAACCGCCTTCAAGCACATCGCTATGGCTGGTTACGATGGCATTGAACTCTCAGCGATTGACGGGATGAGCCAACACCTCGTCCTTGCAAACTGGCAAGAACTCGCTAACGACATTAAGGGTTTCGCAAAAACGTACGAAGTGGAGTTGTTAGCAATGGAGCAGCCCTCACGCGACCCAGAAAGAATGGAGCTTGCATTTCAAGCGGCAGCTGAGATAGGTGTCCCGATTATCAACTGCGGTCCCGGTGGAGCATCCGACGATGAATCTGCGTGGCCCGAAGTGGTCGATTCATTGGGTAGTCTCTCTGAACGTGCGGAACACTATGGCGTGACGCTCTGTGTTAAGGCACATGTCGGTGCAAGCATCTATAATACACCGACGACGCTCCGCATCATGGAAGCGATTTCGTCGCCAGCGTTTGGAATTGATATGGACCCGTCTCATATCCATCGAGCGGATGAAAATCCTGTGGAGGCGATCGCTGCTGTGATTTCGCGCGTCAAACACGTGCATATCCGCGATTGCAAGGGAATGGAACGGGGTCCCGGTGTCCCTGAATTGCAGGCGAACGGACGCGGGAACATCGACCTCGTCGGTTATATTCGCGTCCTGCATGAAAACGGTTATACCGGTCCGTTGAACCTTGAAGTGATCGGTGCGAAAGAGTATAGTTTAGAACAGTGCTGCACGATTGCTGCAGAGTCGCGTGGACACATGCAAGCGTGTCTGCAAGCGTGCGGTGCACGTTAATTCACGAATTTAGTAGGCGGGTTAGCAGCCTGCCTACTCGCAAAACTTTCTGGTCGTATACTAAAGTGCCTGCGATATGAACGATCCACTATGAACCTGTGGTAAAAGCAACGCTATTTTTTGTAAGTGGCAACCTGGGTTAAATATAAAATATAAAAGGAAGGAGAAAAGCGATGAAAGGTAGAGGATTGTTGACCATGCTTCTAATGTGCATCGTTTGCTTGGGTTGTGGATCTGAGAAAACTTCGGTGAAGGTTTCGGAGGAAGCTAAGGACTACAACAGTCGTGGGTTGGCAAAGGCAAAAAGCGGTGAATACATGGAGGCAATTGAGATGTATAATGCAGCCATCCGATTGGCTCCTAATTACGCAGCTGCCTACAACAATCGGGGAGTCGCAAAGAAAAGGCTCGGTGGATACCAAGGTGCAATCGCCGACTATGACGCTGCGATACGTTTGGATCCGAGCTTGGGGACACCTTACAACAACCGTGGGATTGTAAAGAAAAACCTTGGAGAATATAAGGAAGCGATCGCCGACTATGATACCGCTATTCGCCTGAAACCGAATTACGTAAACGCCCATTACAATCGCGGGGCTGCGAAGGCAAAACTCAATCAACACGAAGCGGCAATCACGGACTATGATACCGCCATTCGACTCAATCCTAAGTATACCAAAGCCTACTTCAGTCGGGGCGTATCTAAAGCAGATCTTGGTGAATACGAAGCAGCGATTGCGGATTACAATACCACTATTCAGATGAACTCGGGTGCTGCAACTGCCTACTACAACCGAGGAAACATCAAGAGTAAACTGGGTCAACATAAAGCGGCGATCACAGATTATGACACTGCCATTGAACTTGCCCGTAAGAATGATGGTGCTGTTGCATACTTCAATCGTGCGATAGCAAAAGCAGATATCGGTGAATACGAAGCAGCAACTGTTGACTATGATACCGCCATTCGGCTGGACCCGCATGATGCAGGTGCGTACTTCGGTCGCGGATTGGCGAAGAGTGCTCTTAACAAGACTTCAGAAGCGAAACAGGATTTCCAAACCGCCTTGAAATTCGCAACACAGGCGAACAATGCAGAACTAAAAGATGATATTGAAGATTTTTTAGGTCAAGGTGACTCAAATTCCAAAGGGGCACAAGTAGATATAGAACTGAAAGATGATGTTGAGGACTTTCTACGCCAATTTACAGTAAAATCGGAAACTATGTGAACACTTTGAGAAGTTACCCGCCTTCTCCGTTATCAGAACTGAAGTTGGATTTCTGATAAGGGAATGCCACTGTTAAACATCTGTACCGGTGGAATTTCCTCCTCTATTTCTGCCAATCCGCATAGCCAGTTCCATGTCAATTCACCCCTGCGCCGGTCGCGATAGGATTCTATTTCCGTTACGTATGGGTGCCTTCCTTGGTGTTGGTAAGGTGGAATTTCATCGGAATCCCGTACCCAATCCCGTTTGGGCACCGTGGTACGGAAGTAGGAAAATTTAATCATCCCCCGTTTATCGTCATTGAGTTTTGGACCCGCTTTATGCCAAATGCCATAACGGGTCATCGCGACGGTGCCTGCTGGAACGGTGAGTGAGAGTTGTCCGAGAATATCGCCGTAGTGAGCGATCGCCTCTCTATCCACGAGTCGATGATGGGAACCCGGCAATATCATTGTCGGTCCATCTTCAATTTTCACCTCTTTGGGGTAGTAATAACATTGGAGATGTGTGATCCCGTATCCGTATTCGGTGATCCCGTCGGAGTGCCACGTTTGCCCGCGGTGTGCGGCTTCAAAAAGATGATGATGTGCGCTCGTGGGCACGAGAAAATTCTCGCCCAGCAGTGAACGGACTACACCAGCCACTTCTGGGTGTAGTAGGACGTTCCGGCGGAATTCATCTGTAAGAACGAAGTCGTTGAGATGTCCACCCTGTACCGATTCACACTCCCGATTGAAGTCGACATCAATAATGTTTTCCAATGTGATATAGCCGTTATGGATAAACTGCATGACATCGTGATCATTTAGCGTTGGTTCAATGTTAATCATCGCGTTTTTCCTTTATACAAGCTTTTCCAAAATGAACTCATAAGTAAGATAGGCGTTGTCAACATCCGTAAAGTTGTAGAGTTCAGGACGTGGAAATTGGACAATCCTCCATCCGTCGTTAACCGCATCAAGTACTGATGCATAGGGTGCATCTTGGGACGGTAGAACAGGTTCATCGGGTGCGGTTGCGTCGTACAGTGCCCACCCGCCAAGCGGTGAGCGTAGATTCGTTGATTTAGAATAGAGATAGAGAATCAGTTGATTTTCCGAATTCAAGACTGCAGTTACACGGTGTAGGTCAGCCTCGGTCAACTCGCCCATATTAAGTTTTTCGATACAATCGTCAAGCCATTCTTTTATCGCTGATTTCACACGAGTTTCCCCCTTCATTACGATTATTATCATTGTAGCAAAAAAACGAAAAATATGGTATAATAGTTGAAGAAAATTGACAATAATAGACTTTCGTGTTCAATTTTTTTAATGGATTTGATCGATTTTATAAGACGGGGACAGATAACAGATTACTCCACGATAACCCCCTGCGTTTTCTATTCTTGCTACATCTCTTGAGAAGGTCCTGATGCTCCAAAAATCGTATAGAGTTCTAACAAAGGTAAAGGAAGAATTAGGTTATGGCTAAGAAACGTCGGAAGAAAAGAAAAAGACGCGCGAACAAGTCTCCTGAATTCTATAACGCAACCGGACTTTCAAAAGCCTCGCGCGGTAGACACATTGAAGCAATTGAAGATTACGAGAAGGCGACCCAACTCAAACCAAATTATGCCGAGGCGTACTATAATCGCGGGATGTCAAACATTGCGTTAGAGGAATATGATGATGCGATTGAAGACTTCAATCAAGTTATCGAGTTAAATCCAGAGAACGCTAACGCCTACGTAGAGCGCGGCCATTCAAGAAACATGATCAGTGAAGAAATCGCCGCTATGGAGGACTGTAATACCGCTATCCGTCTAAAACCCGACTTAGCAGAAGCCTATCACGTCCGAGGCGATGTCCATTTTGATTTAGACGATCATGCGTCCGCTATTGAAGACCTTGACGAAGCGATACGTCTCCGACCCGATTACGCCGAGTTATACTATAAGCGCGGTTTTGTAAAGGGCACCATGGAGGACTATGAAGCCGCTATTGCTGACTTTGACGAAGCGATACGCTTAGAACCTACCAATGATGCTGCTCATCACATGCGTAAAATCGCCATGGAATCATTACAAGAAGACGTTCCAACTGTCATAGGTCCACATCCCACAAATCCGTTGGCCTCTGGTGAGATGCCGTTTGATTTCTCGAACTTGATTGAACTTGATGAAGAAGAAATAGAAGTATACGAGGCCGCCATTGAAACCGCTAATGAAGCGATACGTTCAAATCCCGAAAACATCGAAGCTTACTACAATCGGGCTGTCGCGCAAAACAATCTCGCCAATTTTGAGGATGCTGTCAGCGACTTTGACGAAGCGATACGCCAAAACCCAGAATTCGCTGAGGCTTACAACGGTAGAGCTTTCGCTAAGGATAAACTTGAACAAACTGAAGCCGCTATCGCAGACTATGACGAAGCAATTCGACTGAAACCAGACTATGCCGAGGCATACTTCAATCGAGGACTCATGAAATCTGAACTTGAACAATACGAAGCTGCGATTACAGATTATAATGAGGCAATTCGCCTCAAACCAGAGGAGGGGATATTCTACTTCACTCGAGGGCTGATAACCGCCACGCTTGTGGGAGACCCCAACAAAGATAACATTGAAGTATATAAAACTGTTATCGCTGATTATGATGAAGCAATTCGACTTGAGCCAGATTTCATGCCAGCTCATTTCAGTCGGGTTGCGACGAACGCGATGCTTGGTAGAGAGGATGCCACTGAAGCAGCCCTTGAACAGATGTTCCAATTTGAAAATCCTTTTACCGATATTTTTCAAAATCCTTTTATAGACACAGATGACACAGAAGATATAGATACAGATCTTATAGAAATTATAGATATAAAAGATATAGAAGAAGAGGAATAATCAACATTCTAACAGCATTATGTGGATGCGAAATTTGGTGGATATTTCGGGGAAATCGTGGCAAAATTACCAAAACTGAGATGTGAGTTTTAAGGCGTTGTTTTTCTACATGTTTCGAGTACACGCGTCTGCTCGATTTTTGAGTTTGCCGCCTTAATTGGCATAGGTGTACACTAAAACTGCCAAAGGAAAGGGTTATCATGAGACTGGAAGGAAAAGTTGCGATTGTCGCGGGTGCTGCTTGGGGTGGTATTGGGGCAGCGACTGCATATAGGTTCGCTTGTGAAGGTGCGAGAGTGGTTGTCAACACGCGCCGCCGCGAGCAGAAACTTGTTGAAACTGTAAACCGCATTCAAGATGCTGGCGGACAAGCAGTCGCTGTCATGGGAGATGTCGCTGATGAAACGACTTGGCAGACGCTCGTCAAAACTGCCTTGTCGAACTATGGTAAGATAACAACCCTTGTCCATAACGCTGCCCACTCCTACACCAAAAAAGCGATTGAATTCACGCACGAAGAGTGGAATGAGAGCCTTGGTGTGACGCTGGGCGGGCCGTGGCTCGGCGCAAAGTATTGTATTCCAGAAATGATTCGTAACGGTGGGGGTGCTTTGGTCTTCATCTCTACGGTCAACGCCACAATTACAAATCCGGGATTTGGACTTTATGGCGCAGGAAAAGGGGGGTTGAACGCTTTGACGCGTAGTATTGCGCTTGATTACGGCAGAGAGGGTATCCGAGCGAATGCTATCGCTCCTGGACAGATTGTCGGTGAACGCGGTGAAGCCTCTCTCGCTGAGGATACACTGGAGGAACAAGCCTCTCGTGATTGCTATCCGATTGGACGCTACGGGAAACCCGAAGACATTGCTAACGCTGCGCTTTTCTTGGCATCTGATGAGGCGGACTTCGTTACGGGCATCGTCTTGACTGCCGATGGTGGCTTAACCCTTCAGTCGCCAGAAGCACTCGTGCGCCCATCTTTCCGTCTCCGTTGGAGAGACGATATTCTCGTTCCGCAATCGAAAAAGGATACGTAGGACAATTTTATAAAAGTAGGCACCCGTGCCTATGCTTTTTCAGGAGATACGAAATGTGTGGACGATTTACGCTTGCAAGCGATACTGAAGCACTAAGTCAAACTTTCTTCAACTTTGACGTACCGGTGAACTTGTCCCCGCGCTACAATATTTCACCGACACAAGATATAGCTGTTATTGCAAATACATCGACTGATACAGTGGAATCCGTAGATGCGAAACAGGTAGAATTTTTTCATTGGGGACTCATTCCGTTTTGGGCGAAAGATCCGAAGATTGGAAACAGAATGATTAACGCCCGTTCGGAAACGCTTTCGGAAAAACCCTCCTTCCGAAATGCCTACAAACATAGGAGATGTCTCATCTTAGCCGATGGCTACTACGAATGGCAAAAGATACCCGGTGATAGGTTCAAACAACCGGTCTATATCCGTCTTAAATCGCAGAAGCCGTTCGCGCTCGCGGGGTTGTGGGAAACATGGCAGTCGAAGGAAATGGATGAACCGCTCCGTTCCTGCACTATTATTACATGTCCACCGAACGCTTTGTTAGAAAAAATTCACCATAGGATGCCTGTGATTCTGCCACAAGATGCTTATGCGGAGTGGCTTGTATCAGATGAACAATCAGCGGATTCGCTTCAACGCCTCCTTATCCCCTATTCTGATGAGGAGATGGAGGCATATCCGGTATCAAGGTTTGTCAACCGTCCTACAAACGATTCGCCTGAATGCATCGCGCCATTCGAGGCTACACAGTCCTTGAACTGAATGGCTATGAAACCGGCAGAGCGTCCCTAACGCTTGTGCCGAGATAGGAAAGGAATTATGTCAAAACCGAGCAAAGAGCAGATGCTCTTCATGTATCGTAAAATGTTAGAGATTCGTCAATTTGAAGAAGCCGCTGGGACGCTTTATCAAAGTGGTCAACTTCCTGGTTTTCTTCATCTCTATATTGGTGAGGAAGCCACAGCCGTCGGCGTTTGTGCGCATTTGGAAGACGATGATTACATCACCAGCACACATCGCGGTCACGGTCATCTCATCGCAAAGGGTGGCAAACGCGATCGGATGATGGCGGAGTTGTTCGCACGCACGACCGGCTATTGTAAAGGGAAAGGCGGTTCGATGCACATTGCCGATAAAGAGACCGGTATTTTGGGTGCCAACGGTGTTGTCGGTGCGGGCATTCCACTCGCTGCGGGTGCAGCACTCTCCGCGAAACTCCGCGGCACGAAGCAGGTCGCAGTGTCCTTCTTTGGCGATGGCGCAACGAATCAAGGCGTATTCCATGAAACACTTAATCTCGCGGCTGTTTGGGAACTACCTGTCGTTTTTGTCTGTGAAAACAATCGGTTCGGTATGGGAACGCCACAACGAGAGCATCAGCGGGTAGAGGATATAGCTGCTGTTCGCGCACCGGCTTACGACATGCCCGGTCTTACCGTTGATGGGAACGATGTGCTCAAGGTCTACGCCGCGGCAGACGAAGCTGTGGCACGGGCACGTGACGGAGGCGGTCCAACGCTCCTTAACTGTGACACCTATAGATTCCGAGGGCATCACATTGGTGATCCTGGTACATCCTATCGCGACCGTGAAGAGGTCCAAGAGCAGGAACGGCAACGGGATCCGATTCGGAGACTTGCTCAAGTTCTCACCGAAGAAGAGGGTGTGAGCGAAGGTGAACTTTCAGCACTGGAGACGGAACTCGCAAACGAACTTGAGGAGGCACTTGAATTCGCCAAGAATAGCCCTGAACCGCTTCCAGAAGACGCTTTGGATGATGTATATGCTGGCTCCGTTCAGCCGTGATTACGATACTCTAATTGGATTTATAGTAAAGTAAACGTTGCGTTTGCGGGCATCCACAAGGGGTGCCCCTACAAAATGTGTTTTATTTTGAGGTTTTACTATAGATTCGCAGGCGAGGTTCGCAACCTCGCCTGACTTCAAAACACCTAAATAGTCAGGGGTTTTTAAACATGCAAAACGCAACGACAACAGGCGGAATGTCTCCATCAGAACTCGCAGAATGCAGGGAAAACCTCAAACGCCAGTGGGAAAATCGTCGGGTTGACAAAGCATTAATCCAACGAGCGTGGGAGACCGCGCGTCGCCTCGCCACTGTCCTTTATCGAGACTTTGGTGCGACTAAAGTTGCCGTCTTCGGCTCTCTCACTGAACCGGAACGGTTCACCCAAAACTCAGATATTGATATCGTTGTTTGGGGGGTCTCATATAACAAATGCTTGGACGCGCTCTGGAAAACAAAAGGCTTGAATCCTGAGTTTAAGATAGATATTATCAATTTTAAATCCGTTAACCGTTTATTCCGTGAGCGGATTCTAAACCAAGCCATCCCTATTGATAAAGCAGGAACAGACATTATCACACTGGTGAACGCATCGGACCCAGGAAACGGAGAAACTTACATAGTGAATCGGAATAAACTCATTCAACGCATCGCTGATGAACGCACAAAAATAGAACGAACTGTCCGAGGCATCGCGAATGCATTACAAGATATTGAAATCATTGCCGCTAATCACAAAAAATATGTAGAAAAGACAATCGCTTCTGATCTCGCTGAAGTTTACAGCGGCATTGAGAGAATTTTTGAGCGAATTGCCCGTGAGGTAGATAGGCAAATACCGAAAGGGAGTCGCTGGCATAACGATCTACTTGAACAAATGGCAGAACGGCGACCAGAACGCCCGCCCGTAATTTCCCCAAACACTTTACCGAGATTAAAAGAACTTTTAGACTTCCGACACAAAGTCAATAACATTTATCGCGATGAGTTGATTTACGAAAAAGCCGAAGAACATGCCAAACCGATTGGGGATCTATTTGCAACCGTTTCTAAAGAACTGGATACGTTGATCACTTTTTTGAACGAAATCTAAGACGCTCATGAAAGAAGACGAACGCCCGAAATCGCACGGGGTGACATGGAAATCTATTGTCATTACGCTCGTTCTGATTCCATTTAATTTCTACTGGATCATTGCGGGCGAAGTCGGACTTGTCGGTTACGCCCTGAATACTTACGCCGTGCCGTTTTACAATGTTGTCTTTGTTGTTTTTGCCTTTACCCTTCTCAATATTGCGACTCGCCGCCGATTATTCACCGACGCGGAACTCCTCACAATATACATTCTGCTCAGCGTGGCATGTGCTTTCCCCTCCATTACGTTGATGACGATCCTCGTCACGACCATCGGGCACGCCTTCTGGTTCGCAACCCCCGAAAATGAATGGAAACAACTCTTCTGGGATTACCTTCCGAAGTGGCTCCTTGTGGACGACCCAAAAGCGTTGGCAGGATATTATACAGGTGAATCTAATCTTTCCACACTGGATATCCTTGGTGCATGGATAGTGCCAATTTTGTCTTGGGCAGCGTTTATGACGGTCTTGGTCCTCGTGATGTTGTGTATTAATGTCATCTTGCGGAAACAGTGGGTAGAACGCGAACGGCTCGCCTATCCGATAACACAGATTGCATTTCACGTTACGCATAACACGAAATCGCTGTTTTCACACCGTATCACATGGCTCGGATTTGGGATCGCGGCATCTATTGCGATTCTCAACGGTTTCAGTTTTCTGTATCCGACGCTGCCTACCTTACCCATCAAGCGCATCGGTGGTTGGCGTGGGTTTGGACATCTGTTCACAGAGAAACCTTGGAACGCCATCGGTGGTGTCAGCATGTCCTACTACCCGTTCGTTATTGGGCTTGGGCTGTTGATGCCGCTCGATCTTTCGTTCTCCAGTTGGTTTTTCTTTATTTTTTACAAGGCGCAGTTAGTCCTTGCGAGTGCTGCTGGGTTATCCAGTCTACCCGGATTCCCATACATTGATCGGCAGTGCTTCGGTGCTGCCATAGGAATTTTCATCTCTGTTTTTGTACTGAATCTACGCCATTTTCGTGGTGTGTTTCGCATCGCGCGTCGCAACACAGGCGAAGATGCCGATGAACCGATTCCGTATAGGTTTGCGCTCTGGGGCATCGTCGGAGGGCTTATCTTTCTTTTCATTTTTTCAAGACGTATCGGAATGTCTTTCTGGCTGATTCCACTCTTTTTCGCAATCTATTTCATCATCGTCTTAGTGCTCACACGGATGCGTGCAGAACAAGGGTTTCCCGTGCATGCGATGGAAAATATGCCGAATCATCATATCCTTGTCGACAGTTTCGGCACACGGATGCTTGGCACGAATAACCTCATTGCGCTGACGCTCTACCGCTGGTTCAATCGGAGTTATACAAGCAACCCGATGCCGCATCAGTTAGAAGGTTTCAAACTCGCGGAACGTTCCGGGATCGCACCGCGGCGGTTGTTTTTCGCACTATTAGGGATTTCGGCATTCGCTGCTGTGATGGTATTCGGTGTTATCCTCTACCTCTTTTATACCTATGGCGCATTGAATATGAGCGGGAGCAGTAGTTGGTCGACAGGTTTCGGTGGACGTGTCTTCAATGGACTCCAGCGTTGGATCTACTACCCTACGGAACCGAATTTCTATGCCACTGGCGGTATTGTGTTCGGTTTACTTTTTTCGACGCTCCTGATGTTTATGCGGGCGCGTTTTTTCTGGTGGCCCTTCCATCCGATCGGATTTGTCGTTTCCAGCGACTGGGGTATGCGGTATTTGTGGAGCTGTATGCTGGTAAGTTCGATTATCAAGTGGAGCGTCTTGAAGATTGGCGGACCGCGGGCATCGCAGCAGTTGGTGATGTTTGCGATTGGGTTGATGTTAGGTGATTTTACCGTGGGTGGTATCTGGAGCCTCGTCAGTGTTGTGACACAGCAGCCGATGTATAATTTTTGGCCGTAGTCGAAAGCGTGTTCTTCAGGTATTTTAATTTGAGAAACTGCTAAAAATATGCTATAATTTTATACCATTAGTAATCCCTGACTCAAAAAAGATATCACGGAAAAGGAGTTAGACTTATGGGACATTCAAATACTTTTCCACTCCCTTCTGCACCGACAGAAACAGCGGATCTATATCCTGAATCGGATGGCAAACCTATGGCTGAAACTGAACGCCATTTTAGAGAGCTCCTAAAGAATTTTAATCGCATCGAAAACCATTTCGCACACATCCCGGATGTTTATGTCCTCGGGGATATGATGATGTATTATGAAGAGGGAAACCCCCGTAAATCCATTTCGCCCGATATTTTTGTTGCCTTCGGTATCGGTAAGAAGGAACGCCGTATCTATAAGATATGGGAGGAGGGCAAACCTCCGGACTTCATATTAGAGTTCGCCAGCAAAGGGACCTATCGCAATGACCTGACGAGAAAGGTGCAGCTCTATGCGGAGATCGGCATCCCTGAATACTTCGTTTACGATGTTGATAGGCGTTATTTACCTGCCCCTTTGCTCGGATTTCGTCTCATCGGAGACGATTATGTTGAAATAGCGTCTCTCGCTACTGGTGGACTTCCGTCTGTGACGCTTGGTTTAGAGTTTCATGCTCTTGATGATAGTTTAGGAATTTACGATCCTGAGGCAGAAGCGTGGCTAAAAACGTCTGCTGAACGTGCCGAGGACGCAGAAGAACGCGCCAATCAGGAAGCCGATGCTCGGCACAAAGCAGAGGCTGAAGTTTCCCGGCTCCAAGCAGAATTGGAACGCTTGAAAGCGCGCTTGTGATACGATTAAAGATGGGCAAAAAAGAAAATCAACCTCCGCAATTCGGTCTATGTTTTAATAAGGATGGATATGCGGCTTCTCTTGAGGTAGGGAAAGTATATCGTGTGATTTAAGATGACGAAGCAGAGGCTCATGGTTATATCCGCGTCATAGATGAAAGTGGCGAAGGTTATGCCTACACAGCCAACCGTTTTCACCTCATCCAACTGCCTATTGCTGTTGCAAGGGCATTGTTATCCGCCCTACGAGCATAGAACCCCGAAAAGCCCTAATAACTAAAAGGAGAAAATAGATGACAGAAACAATTCAAACCTTAATTGAACAACTGGAAAAACTAAAATCAAATAACGACTGGCAAGGAATTTATGAAAAATTTGATCCGATAGAGGAATTACACCAAAATGAATTAATCTGGAATAACCATAAGGTTTTAAATGAAATCGCGTATGCCTGTGCGAAACTGTCAGAAACTAGTAGTCTTTCAATGTTGAGTTTACGATAAAGTTGTTGACTTTTTGAGATTTCG
>JAPPBX010000119.1 GCA_026702755.1 Candidatus Poribacteria bacterium
TGAAGCTCTGGTAAACGGCGGCCGTAACTATAACGGTCCTAAGGTAGCGAAATTCATTGTCGGGTAAGTTCCGACCTGCACGAATGGCGTAACGACATGGGCACTGTCTCGGCGAGAGACTCGGCGAAATTGTAATACCGGTGAAGATGCCGGTTACCCATACCAAGACGGAAAGACCCCGTGAACCTTCACTATAGCTTGATATTGGGTTTTAATGTTGCATGTGTAGGATAGGTGGGAGACTATGAAACTGGTGCGCCAGCTTCAGTGGAGTCGCCCTTGAAATACCACTCTTGTTGCATTGGAATTCTAACTCCGGCACGTGAATCCGTGTCGAGGACAGTGTCAGGTGGGTAGTTTGACTGGGACGGTCGCCTCCCAAAATGTAACGGAGGCACCCTAAGGTTCCCTCAGTGCGATTGGAAACCGCGCGTAGAGTGTAAAGGCAGAAGGGAGCTTAACTGCGAGACGGACGCGTCGAGCAGATGCGAAAGCAGGGCTTAGTGATCTTACGGTGCTGTGTGGAAAGGCCGTAACTCATTGGATAAAAGGTACTCCGGGGATAACAGGCTAGTCGCCCCCAATAGCTCGTATAAACGGGGCGGTTCGGCACCTCGATGTCGGCTCGTCACATCCTGGGGCTGCAGCAGGTCCCAAGGGTTCGGCTGTCCGCCGATTAAAGTGGCACGCGAGCTGGGTTTAGAACGTCGTAAGACAGTTCGGTCCCTATCTGGTATGGGCGTAGGATATTTGAGAGATGCTGCTCCTAGTATGAGAAGACCGGGGTGGACGTACCTCTAGTGCACCAGTTGTCACGCCAGTGGCACCGCTGGGTAGCTATGTACGGAATGGAGAAACGCTGAATGCATCTAAGCGTGAAACCTCCCTCAAGATAAGATATCCCACAACGTTAAGTTGGTAAGGCTCCTTCGAGATAAGAAGGTTGATAGGCCAGATGTGTACGCCGTGTGAGCGGTTCAGCTAACTGGTACTAATAAGCCGAGGGCTTGATAACTTCCTTTCTTCTACCGACCCCTCATATTCTATACAATTGTCAAATATTCTTATACACCTTTCCGGTGGCTATAGCGAAGGGGACCCACCCGTACCCATCCCGAACACGGTAGTTAAGCCCTTCAGCGCTGATGATACTTCGGGGGCGACCCCGCGGGAAAGTAGGTCGTTGCCGGGAAACCTCTTGAAGGGCAGGTTATAAAACCTGCCCTTTTTCTTTTTTAAAGACTTCTTTGAATTCTCTTTAGCAGCGGACTTGAAGAGGAAATCCGTAAGTCCTAAGTAAACTTTTTCTCACGCAAATCGTTTCTATACGATAGGAAGGACGAAATTATGAAACGCAAAACGTATATTTTTACATACAATTGGAGCGCACACCAAATTGATGTAAGGTTTCAAACTTCCTCAACAAATGCGGAAGGTGTGTAAGTCCAAAGAAAAGGAAGTATATCATGAATAGCCATTTGAGAATTCTGACAGCAATCGCTTTTATGCTGATATTGATAGCCAGTATGACCGGATGTTCAAGTGATGAAGAAAATTCCATTACAACAAGTCCAGTCGCTGCTGGCGCAAGTGACGAAGAGTCGTCAGTCCGATACGGTCTTGCCGATACATACGATAATGTCCGAAACGGTGCCCGTCTGGTTATATCCTATGATGCGGCAACCGATGCCTTTACAGGCACTGTTACAAATACGACAGGTGCGATTTTACCACAAGTTCGCGTCGAGGTTCATTTATATGACGGTACGGTCACCGTTGATGAACTCGGTCCAACACCGAACGTTGACCTTAAGCCCGATGAATCGCACGCTGTCACACTTCCGGTCGGAAGCCAATCCTTTACCGAGTGGGTAGCACATCCGGAAGTCGGTCCCAGCAGTGGAGGCGGCGGTGAAGGTGCTGAAGGCGGCGGTGAACACGGCCAAGGTGGCGAAGGTGCTGAAGGCGGTGGTAATTAAGCCCGGGACTTCAGTCCTGATGCAACTTCGGAGAGGACTCTGTTAGCAGATTCCTTCAAGGGAGCAATACACCTATTGCTCCCTTTTTCGTCTATATATTTGCTAACCCCGAATGTGTTGTTTAAAAAATAACGTTTACAATTCCTATTTTTCACAGAGAGGTACATTCATGAATCCGATTTATGGTGTTCTTGCTGCAAGTGCCATCATATTGGTGGTCAGTATAAGTGGGTGCTCTAAAAAGGAAGAGCTGTCTGTTGGAGATGGCGGTGAAGAATCTAACGTTGAATTCGCATTGGATGAGCAATACGATAAGGTGCGTAAAGGGGCCCGACTCATTTTAAAGTACGACTCACAAAGCAATGCCTTCAAAGGCACCGTCGCAAACACCACAGACGAAAATTTGAAGCAAGTTCGGGTTGAAGTCCACTTATCAAACGGCGTGGAACTCGGTCCAACAACCCCAGGTGACCTTGCTCCCGGTGAAAAAAGAGAAATCCTACTCACTGCGACAAGCACGGATTTCGACGGATGGACTGCGCATCCTGAAGTGGGAGAGGGTGAGCACGGTCATGGAGAAGAAGGTGGTGAGCATGGCGGAGAGGGGGAAGGTGAACATGGTCATGAAGAAGAAGGTGGTGAGCATGACTAAGAGATTTTTGGTTTGCATCTGTTCACTTGTATTGATATGGCTGTTCGGATTCGCAACGTTTGCTTATGCCGAGAAACCTCCAGAAAATATCCTCAAAAACGGCGATTTTGACCTCAATCTTGAAGGATGGCACCACTGGACGCATGCCGATGCCGCTGCGCTTTTCCAAACCGAGGGTAAAAAGGCGGAACCGATCGCCGGAAAGAAGGTTGTCTATGTCAAAATTAGCAAAGCGGGCGCGCTATGGCACATCCAATTCTATCAACAACCTTTCACGCTGGAGAAAGGTACGACCTATACTTACAATTTGTGGGCGAAAAGCGAAAAGCCGAGAACTGTCGTAATGCGCATTCTTCATCAAGGGGATCCGTGGAATGAATATGCGAGGCAGACAATCAATCTGTCTGAAGCGTGGAAAGAATTCTTCATCACGTTCAAAATGACGGCAGATGATGCGAATTCGCGCGCTGGCATAATCATGGGCGAACAAAAAGTGGATGTCTGGCTTGATCATATCCGTCTCTACGAAGGCGAACATGTAAGCGACATCGAAGGTGCTAAACCACAAGCCGTTGACCCCTCAAATAAATTGACAACAACGTGGGCTGCACTTAAAGAGTTGTAGGATGGATCTCCCAATTCCGACTGCTAACCCTTAATGGATAGAGGTTCTGAAAACCCGTTGTCACTAAGAGTTTGTTGGGTAAATCGAATAGCAATGCAATTAAGCAAAGCGAACTTTTTGTTTTCTAATACGTCTAATCCGATAACAGAGCAATTCAATTGTTGCCTGCATCGGCAAGTCTGAATGCTTTCTTTAAAGGTAGTCAAACGCAAGAAATTAAGGCTACTGAGGAATTGAACTGCTTTGCTGTGTACATCAGTGTTAAGTGAAATCAGTGGACGGTTTGTTTCCACCGAACGAGTACATTGCACATCATGGGTTTACGATACCCAGGAGGTGAATAGATGAAATTCGGTCTATACTTTGCGCTCTTTTGCGCGGCGGTCCTTGTCTTTGCAGCCGTGTATACGGAGATAGCACACGCACAATCGATTGAAGACGGATTGGGAGGGCATTGGACTTTTGATAAGGGCGATACCGATGCCAAGGTAGCCAAAGATGCCCTCGGTGAAAACGATGGAGAGATTAAAGGTGCCCCCAAGATTGTAGAGGGCATTGTTGGCGATGCGCTCAGTTTCAACGGTAAAGAGGATTATGTCGTCATGGGGCCAGCCACCACGGGACAGGATCTTACCTACGCAATGTGGATTAAACCCGTAGCACTGCCCGCTGGTCCGAAGGTCATCATTTGGGACGATGATCCACAAGGCGGCGGCGATTCATGGCTGGAGCTTTTAGCAGATGGCACAATACAAACCCAGAGAGGGGGCGATGGGTTCGGTGTCTTCAAAACTAAGACGGCTGTCGAAGCCGGGGAATGGACGCACGTCACGTTTGTGGCTGCTGGCAAGGACGAGAAAAAGTTCCTCTACCTCAACGGTGAACTTGATGCCGAGGCGGATGGAAAGATAAACAGTCGCGACACGCGGAGCCATGTTGTTGTCGCGGTTGGACACGACCGCAACGCTTTTATCAAGCCCTTCTATTTCGAGGGCGAGATTGATGATGTTGCTGTCTACCATCGTGTCTTAGATGACAAAGAGGTTATGGAGAATTACCAAATCGCCTTTGACGTTGAACCGGCAGGGAAACTTGCGCTCACGTGGGGTGCCATCAAAGCGCATTAAATTCTTTGTAGAAGCGGTCGGGTGTATGGTATACTATATCTATATCCGACTGCTTTCTCAAATGGGAGAATTTTATAACCATGGCGAAGTTATACACTCAAATTCCTCAAAAGCTACAGCAATTTATCAAGGACCAAAAAATCTTCTTCGTCGCGACTGCAACAGCCGACGGCAGAATCAATCTGTCTCCCAAGGGTATGGATTCCTTACGCATCCTTGATGCAAACCGCGTCGCTTGGTTAAATGTAACGGGGAGTGGGAATGAGACCGCCGCGCACGTTCAAGAAAACCCACGCATGACGCTTATGTTTACCGCTTTTGAAGATAACCCTATGATCCTCCGCCTCTATGGTACTGCAAGGGCTGTCCACAAAGACGATGCTGAATGGCAGCTGCTCTTTCCGTTGTTCCGACCACTGCCGGGGGCAAGACAGATTTTCGATCTCAATGTTGACCTTGTGCAAACCTCCTGTGGAATGGCGGTCCCGCTTTATGACTATGTCGGTGAGAGAGAGCAGCTCAACGCATGGGCAGAAAAGAAGGGTGACGAAGGTGTAGAAACATATTGGAAGGAGACGAACCATACCAGTCTTGATGGAAAACCGACCCGCTTTGCTTGAGACAACAAAACCTCAACCTAAAGAAAAAACTCTTTTTGATAACGAAGAAAGTCCCTTAGAACTCCATCAGGACTTACGCAGCTTCCTCGCTGGCGAGGTTTCAAACCTCGCCAGCGGCGTGTGGTAGTCGCTGTTCGTAAGAAAGTTGCGTAAGTCCTATCCATAATTAAAAATATGAAATTGTTGTTTATTTTTATCATCGCGCTCTCTATAGTATTCTCATCCGTTGCATACACGCTTCCACCGGATCCCGAACTCCAAAATGCTATCCAGACTGCTCGGCAATTCGCCAATCTCAAACCGAGGTATACCCCAAGCGAAATCACAGAATGTGCGACTGATAGTTTTGTCACCCTCGCCAAGAATTGGCAAAACTTGCCTTCTGTGCACCGCCAGCAGCTGAAGGGGCTTTTCCTGCGCCCCGGACTCCCCGGTAGTTTCTTCGGTGAGGTGGAGCTGCCAGCAAAATTCAACACGCCACATTTCAGATTCCATTACACGCGTATCGGTCCACATGCACCACCCCTTGAGGATTTCCACCCACGCAATGGCGTTCCCGATTATGTTGATCTCTGTGCCGATGCGATGGAACGTGCGTACCACGTCCAAATTGATCTGATGGGATTCAAGGTGCCTTATATCGATTTTTGGGCAGCACAGAACGGTGGCAATCATAAATATGATGTCTACCTCTTTACCTTTCCTGCGCTCGGTATCACGACAGCGGACTGGTTTGAGGGACGCGTCTTATCCACTGCCCTAACTGTTGCGCCCTATTTCATGATCAACTCTCGTATCTACGATTACGTTGGGAAAGCGGAGGGGATTCGCTATCTTGAAACAACCTGTACGCATGAGTTCCTGCACGGTGTCCAGTTTGGATATAATGCCTATATGCCGACATGGTTCATGGAAGCGTCCGCAACTTGGATAGAGGTGATGACGTATGATGGTGGGGTGATTGACGATGGCGATACACTTCCCGATCCCGATGAACCGAACGAAACCAATTCCTATAACTATTACATCCACCAGCTCCGTCGCTGGTTTCTCATTCCCGATATTTCCCTTGAGAGTCGCATCGGCGACCACGAATACGGTTCCGTTATCTGGACCTTATATATGGCGGAACGGTTCGGATACGATATCGTCCGGCAATTTTACAGAAACACTACCGATGGTAGTTATCGCGAGATGGGCAATTTCTACGATGTATTTACGGACAACGGCACCACGCTCGCGGAGGCATTCAAGACCTTCACGGTGTGGAATTATTTTACGCATACCCGCGCGAATACGGCAACTGGAATGTCGGGCTATAGGAATGCCCATCGCTTTCCGCCGATCGCTATTCATCCTAACGATGTCCACACGAGTTATCCAGTTCATGCCGATTTCGATTCAGAGTCGATGCC
The DNA here is from genome assembly GCA_026702755.1 of Candidatus Poribacteria bacterium. Taxonomy (NCBI): domain Bacteria; phylum Candidatus Poribacteria; species Candidatus Poribacteria bacterium. Next base: position 6,419 of record JAPPBX010000119.1, read on the forward strand.
TGAGCATTTCTCGTCACGGTATATCGTCTTCCGTCCGGCAGGTATTATGCCAGAATTCGCAATTAAAATTGATGGTGCAGACCTCGCGCCGATAAATCTTGGTCGTCTTCCGCCTGAGGATCAACAGAACATTCAGAGTGAACTGCAGCGACACAGTGGTACCGGTTTGCGTGGGTGGGCTGCCAAATTTATCGTTAGGAAACGGAATGGGACCACTGACATCAGAGAAGCCTTTACCTATCAACGTTCCCAAGAAGCGCAGATGACCTTCAAGGATTTCGGGGGAGACATTCAGGAGATTACCCTCATCTTAATTAATATGCACCCTGATGTCGAACGCGTCGTGATTCCGGGTGGCAGTTTTGGCGGATCTGTTAGTTATACAGCGGGCGCGCCGTCGGCTGGAACACTTTCAAACGCGCGGGTCTCTCAAGGCACTAATGGACCCATTGTAACGTGGAATGTTGAAAACCCGACGGGTATTCGAGAAGTCGTAATCGTCAGAAAACGCTCTCTACTACTACGTGAAACGGATGTCCCTCAACCTTTTGAGAATCCTGATGAGGTGCGCGCCGCTGCCGATAGCGATGATAACGGTATTCCTGAAGATGATATAAACATCGTCGGACGCGTTGATGTGACACAAACTCGGTTTGAAGATCCCACTATCTTTGATGGGATTGATGTTGATAGCGAATTCTTTGATCCAAACAACTTCCATTATTACTACGCTGTTGTGCCTGTTGATGCGATAGGACTTATGGGCACGCCGAGCATTGCTCCGAACGGTATTATCCCAAGCGTGGATACCACAAGCGCAGCACCTGCTTTCTTTATTGATACCCAACCGCACGGCACGGGTGAGTGGCGGGTTGAAGTCCAAAGCACGCGACCGCTACAAGCCGCACCCCACTTGATAGCGGAGAGTCCTGATAACAACGATTATACTGTCGTTTTAACACAGGAAACTGAGACGAAATGGCTTGGAACACTCCGAACAAACGGATTTCCGCCGACGGGTATCTATCTCTATAAAATTCGTGGACAATCCGCTGCTGGTGTAACAGGCACCCAAATCTGGCAGGGACGAACTTTCAACTATATTGCGAACAGCGCGCATCGGAATGTTATGGTGGCACCGAACCCGCTTTATGCAGGGCAGGGTAAACACCTCACCTTCTATCCGAAGGGATTGACTATTGAAATCTACGATGCTTTGGGAAATTTAATCAAAGTGCTGAATAGTGCATCTGAATGGGATTGCACAAACGCACGTGGCGAAATGGTCTGCACTGGGCTATATTTCTTCCGGGCAACCGATGAGAACGGATTCCAGAGTACCGGCAAATTCTGTATAGTAAAATGATGGAAAGTTTTCAGTTTTCAGTTTTCAGTTTTCAGTTAAAGAGGAATCTGATGTGTATCAGGGGTCTCTTACCGAAAACCATTATATTCCTTTTACTTTTTCTCGTGGGTTGTGGGGATGAGGGCCTGGTTGATCCGCACGGTGAAACAACGCTGCCACCGCCTGAGACAACAGGTTTCCATGCTGTTGATTTTCCAACGGCTACAGGCTCTGCGTGGACCTATATCAATGTTGATACCAATCAGGAATTTACAGTCCGGGTTGAAGGCACGCGCGATATCAGTGGCACAACACATCGACAGATGACGATTGGCGCACTTACGACTGAGAAACCGGACGAGTTCACCCTCGAGGCTGTTGACCACTTGTCAGCGAATGCCTATTATTTACGGTTGGACACCGAGTTTCATGAAGACTTCCCGTATCCACTTTTAGCCACTTACTTTTTCAAAACCCCGCAGGCGTTGATAGAATCCGCTTTCGACATTGTTCTTCCTATTGATAATCCGATATATCACCAAAAGCATTTCCCGCCGCGCCGTCTATTAGATTTTCCGCTGGAAGTCGGGAAAGAGTGGGTCGTTTTTGAGAAGACTGTTGGCATACCTGTCACGGTCACACGCTATGTAGCAGGCAAAAATGAACGGGTCACCGTCCCCGCGGGTAGTTACACCACTTATGTGGTTCATGAAGAGGTGGTTTACGGGGATAGCCCGGAACCGTCGGCTTTCTTGATTAGTCCGCCCGCAGTTTATTGGATCGCGCCATCCGTTGGGATCGTCCAGTATCGTTACAGCCGTTACCGCGCCACTGCTGAACTCTTCTCACAGACTTTCGCTTTGAAGAGTGTTTATCTGCCTGAATAGTTATCAGTTATCAGTGGAATAGCCATCAGCAGTCAGCAGTCGGAAACCGTTCGCTTTCAGGCACGCTTTTGTCGCAATCAGACTTCTTACCGATGCCACAAGTCTTATGAACACACAAACAAAGTTACTGATGGCTGACAGTTTCCGAAAGCCGATAGCCATTCCCACTGACAACCATTTAGCACATCGGAACGTTCCAATTACCATCATCGGTGGCGGGATACATGGTGTCGCTATTGCGATTCGGCTGCTCCGTGACATGCCGACAGCAGCGAAATACCTCGCAATCCTTGACCGACATCCGCAACCTCTTGTCCAGTGGCGATGTAAAACGGAACGCCAAGGCATGACCTTTCTCCGTTCCCCTGCTGTTCATCACATTACGCCTGATGCGTTGGGTATCGTTGAATACGCAGAGCGTCACAACCGAACAAATGAATTGGCACCGCCATATTCACAACCCTCTACGCAACTCTTTTGGGATTTCTGCAACGCTGCGCTTGCCGAATTGGAGACGCGCAAGGTCTATTATCAGTTTGATGTGGCAAAATTGCGGTGGGACAAAGGCGCGGGTCGGTTTCCGTTCCGCATCATCTCAACGAATAATCAAGGGTTTCGGAGTCGTTGTGTCATCCTTGCTATCGGGGCTGACGACTGTGCTTATGTGCCACCCGAGTTCGTCCAATGGCAACGTCGGTACCCCGATAGGGTTTTACACGCCTCTCAATTTACAGTGAATTGTGAGGAGGCGCGAGATAGTAAAGACAAAATTGTTATTGTTGGTGGTGGATTAACGGCAGGGACACTTGCGAAGAGTCTCAGCGTGCGCGGACATAGTATAGCATTGATTGCTCGGAAGCAGTTAAAGACGGAACAATTCGATTTTCCGCCGGTGTGGTTAGGTCCCAAAGCACTCACCGAGTTTGCGAACGAAACCGATTTTCGGCGACGCTACGGGATAATTCAGCAGAACAGAGGGGAAGGGAGCATTACGCCTGATATTATGGAGGTGTTGCTGGATACTCCGAATGTTGACATCTATCCTAAGACCTGTATCCGAAACATCGTTGCGACGGGAAAGTATCCGCAAACACAAAGGCTGCGGGTTGAGACGACGCGTGGTGTCATCGCTGACGTATCTCGCGTTATCCTCGCAACGGGATATCGATTTGACCTTCGCTGTTATGGATTTTTGAGAGAACTAATCACACAACATCAAGTTCCGCTTGTGTGTGGACTCCCACAGCTTGATACGGATTTACAACTCCATCCAATTGAGAATCTCTTCGGAACTGGCACCATCGCGCAGCTTCAGATAGGTCCGGCTTCAGGCAACATCGCTGGTGCGAATCTCGCTTATGAACGCCTTCGCGAACAATTGCTCTTATATCTGTAGATGCAATTCTCAATTGTTTCTTTTAGATGCTTGGAGCCGCCGCAGCCAATTTTTTCCAGCGCGGGAGAAACGCCTCTGTTAAAAAACTGTCAAGCTGCCAGATATTCTGCTGCGGGTTTTTTTCAAAATAGGTGCCCATCGCCAATACCAAGATATCCTTGAAACCACACGGTGTTTCGATCTGTGAAAGATCTTTATACGCCTGAATAAGGGCGGTGTGAATGCGGAGAAAGTTCAGTGCCGCGAAGCTAAACGCGTTCAGTTTCAATTGACCGGTTTCGGTTTGTTCCCAACACCATTCCGGTTGATAAAAGGAGTGAAGCTGCTCTTTACAGAGTTCGACAGCCCTACTGAGGACTTGCGAAAGCTCCGTGTGTCGTGTCGTATTGTTTGGAATATCAAGTTTTTCGCAAATTTCCTTATGTAATTGCTGTTGTGTCGATTCAGAGGCAACCCAATTTTGGAAAACTTCGGAGGCATGCCCAAAGCAAGTGCGTAAGTCGACGAGGGTCAAGTCCAGTTTACTCGGAAATGCTTTGAGTAGGGAGGAACTCGGCAACAGATGTTCCTGTTCAGGGTGTAATTCCAAAAACTTGTATTCTACGACATCCGCGAGCATTTCTGCGAGAATAGGCGTGAAGGCGATGATTGTGCGTTCGTACAATTCCGCATCAATAAATTGCTGTAGTTTGACTGCATCAAGTTCTATTGCTCCGGTCTCATTTTTGACAAATGTATCAGCGAACGAAGTCTGCTTCCCCATAACGGAAGCCGTTTCCGTTAAGGATAGTGGACGTTTGAACAAAGTTAATTCCGTGTAAGGTGCCTCAAAGTCGAGTAGACTTTCCTGCCACTGATGTCCCCAAGTATCGTGAATTAGATATTTGTCAAGTTCTGCTAAGGGAAGAACGCCAATCATACGCGTCAGTGTGGACGTGACCAATTCCAAAGGCAGTTCGGTGTCAGCGGAGATCTGCTGACGCAAGTTTAAGTCTAAATCGTCTGCGTCAAAAGTTCCGAACACGGGGAAATGTGCAAAGGGTTCAACCTCCCAAATTTTTCGGAGGAATTTTTCATGATAGGCTGTAGGGTGTTGTGGTGAATTGTGTTCTCCACTCTGTTCCGCTGTGGAGGTGTTGGCCTCCTGTGCCTTCTCCTGTGGCTCAGTTGGGAGACAAAAATAGAGGGCGGAGGAAGTTTTCACCAGTTTCACATCGCCTGTTTCAAAAGGCGCGCCCGGATATAAAGACTGAAAAAGTTGTAAAATACCTGTGTCGAGTTTCGGGTTATCGGACACCAGATTAAAGCGCGTTTCTAAACTCTTCATAATTTGATGCCGATGGCGAAGTGGACTCGTTCGTGTGGCCAGTTGCTCGGTTAGCCTATCCAGAGTTACCGAATCCAGATTGAATGTCCGTTGGAGCCGGGTTTTTAAATTTTCTCGTTTGTCTGAGGTCGTCGGAGCATCGGGCGTAAAGAGTGTGAAGGTTTTGGAACCGGCGGTATCTAAATTTTCAATCTCTGGATGATGTACTAAAGCTGGATAGTGTTCAAGGGATAGCCAAACAGCTTCAACGAAGGCGGTGTCTAAAATCGCCTCATCGCAATATCTCGGTACTTGTCTCGCACGGGCACGCGTATCGGCTATTAATTCATTATGATGTGTGTAGAATGTTTTGAGCGTTTCGGTTGAATCGGTTTTCTGTTCTTTTTTTTCTTTATTGATTTGCTGTGTGAGTAATTCAAATATCTTTAAACGTTCTAAAACAGGTTCCCAGCTGCTGGAGATGTTATCGTGGTGCCATGTGTATAGCGTCATAATTTTCTTCCTTTGATTTATTTTTCTTCGGATTCCTCATCTTTTGTTTGAGAGGTATCATAATCATGAGATAGTGTTAATTCTCGTATCTTCGCATCAACTTGTTTGGCAAAAGTAAGACTTTCGTCGAGTTCTGATCGGAGGCGTGTAAGTTCTGTCTCATCGCTTTCAGGATTGAGCGTTAGCACCCTGGCGTAGAGGTGTGAAAGTTGAATGATCGTCTGTTGAACATCTTTAATCTGTTGTTCTCGATGTTGTTGAAGCACACTTTTAACGGTAGTCCCCAATTGCGTCCCCGTTGATTTTTGGTGCATTTTAAGCGTGTCTTTCAAACACTCGACTGCTTGTGTAAAGAGTTCAGAAACTTTGTTGGTAATGTCGGCTCTGACGGTAATCGGAAGGGTTCCCATCCATCCGTCTCCACCTGCTTCCTCCTGAAAGGATGTGTGCAAGGCGCGGAGTTCTTCGAGCATCGTCTCTGTTCGTGCATCGCCATCGGCTTCAAGTTGTTCACGTAAAGAGTTCAGGGCTTCTTCTTGCTTTTGATGGACCTCCTGAAGAATCTCGCTATGAACCTGTTTGGCTATGTCGTCTGTGCCGGTAGCCCATTTGCTAACCAGAGTCCCGATAGGTACCAAGATGCTGAGAATCGCACTGCCGAATAGATAGAGAATCTTCGGTTCTAAGTTGAATATCCAAGATGCAAAAGCGATGGAGCCGCCTGCGGCAAAAGGAAAGATAACGTAAGAATTGCCAAGAAGATGGAGTAGGAATTTCTTCCGAAACAATTTCCGATCAATCAATTTCTTTATTAGTTATCAGTTATCAGTTGCCAGTTGTTAGTTAAGAGGTGTCTGATGTAATCAAGATCTCTTTAACTGATAACCGATAACCGATAACTGACAACTGTTCCTCAATACGGTTTTCCGAGAAGCTCGAATGTAACACTTTGTGCGGCTGCCCCGCGCATCTGGGTGGAGGTCTGATTGCTTGCAATGGCGCGGATACGGTGGTTTGCGATCCCAAAATCTCTCAGGGATTGTGCGGCTGCCTCAGCACGTTGTAAGGCGAGCACCCGATTTGCCGCGGGATCCCCCTCCTGACGTGTATGTCCTACGACTCTGAGATAGTACTGTGGAAACGATTTCAGGTTTGCTGCAAGTTCTTGCAGTGCACGTTTACTACCTGGGAGGATCCGGGCGTTCCCTCTTCCGAATTGGATGGGGTCTACTTTCATGGCTGCAACGGGCGCGAGCGCGTTCCAGTTGGCATCGGAAAGTGGGTTCAATGCGGCTTCTTCTCGAACTTGTTCCATAGGGGTGGAGCCAACAAAAATGCCGTCTAATCCATCATTACCGCTTGCGTTCAACATGCCCGGATGGAATTTATCGTGGTGGAGTGAGCGCAAAATACCCTCAAAGAAGAGCTGCTCATAATTTCCTGACACCGGATCGGCAGAGATTGAATTCGTCTGCACCAGTACCTGTGTAATTTTAGCGATCATCGCTTCGAGCCTCTCGGTACCTTTTGCCTCTGTTGAGGGAATTATGCCGAAATGCGCGTAGTTCTCAACCGTGTTCCGCCATTCAATCCCTTTGACCAATTTATCTGTCTCATTTCGGGTAAGTGAGTCGCCATATCGCTTTGCATCCGCTTGAATTAAGGAGGCTAATCCATCGGGTTGATTATTGTAATCATAGTTGGCTCGGAGATACGCTTGGACAACAGGCGTGACGAGTTCGCGTTGTGAATCCAAAAAACTGCGCTGAACCACTAACACATCAACAATGTAGCCTTTCAGTTTTGAACTGTCTAACAGCAAATGTACGCCTTCGATAGCGAGTGCTTTCGTCACGTACGGTTCCCAAATGACATAAGCGTGCGGCTCATCAGGGTCGGCGGACTTGAGTTGCTTATAGGCATCTTCAGCCCCGTTTGTCTCCACTGCCCACGCAGTGGGCAAACTTGGCAGACTCATTTTGTTAATCATAATTCGCGCAAGCGTTTCACTCGGTGAATCGGGTG
>JAPPBX010000120.1 GCA_026702755.1 Candidatus Poribacteria bacterium
CACGCATCAAACTCAACAAATTATATCCAGCAATATAAATGTGACAGACTACTAGGCGGTTTGCGCCCATACTGATACCCGCACCTTCGGGATCGGCGTTGGCGTGATACCACTTCTCTGCCTCTATGAACGCAGGATATACTTCGGTTAAGGGGCGGTTCGGATTATATTTCTCTACAATCTCGTCTGTGATCTGATATATTCTTTCACGCATTTCGGGGTCAAGCTCTGCGGCATAAACCTCAATCAATTCAGGTGGGCATTGCAGGTGTTCGGGAACACCATCGGCAAACAACGGATTTGAGGACGTGCTAGTGGGGTTGACGAAATCCGCGGTTTCTATTGGTGTCTCAATAGCAGGTGGTGCTTCCGCCGCGGAAACCTCTGGCGGTTGTGAAACTTCCCCAGGCGCGTGTGCGGAATGCGGTTCAGCATGCCACACGTCACCATGCCAGTGTCCGCTTTCGGCAGTCTCCCCGGGCGGGGGCGGCTTCGGTGGTGCAGGTTTCTCAACCTCAACAGGTTTATAGACTTTCACAGGTTCTTGCTTAGCAGCCTTGCGCCCATAAAACAGCCCGCAGCCCATCGCTACAAGCAAGAGTATCAAAATCGGTATCCAAACTCTTTTTCTCAACATTTTTCTACTCCTTTCTGCTGTCATTTTTCAGTTTGTAAGCCCCGGTTGTGTAGGGGTTGATGTTGTAGTCCCAGCCTTGCAGTGCCTCTAATTCCTCATCGGTGATGGTGTCAAGGTTGATACGAATGACTGCGCCTTCGGCGTTCTGATCGTCGATATCGCCGATAGTGTAAGTATTCCTCACTCCATTCGTCCCCCATGTAAATTGATATCGCTCATTATTATCTATTCGGAAGGTGCGATCGCTATCGTCAGGCAACCTCAATATATTTAAGTCGGGTGTCCGTTCACCGATCTCAATCATCCGCATATTCCAAGCACGCTCTGAATCCTCTTCAAACAGCGCGAAAATCTCAGGGAAATCGAGTGTGAGTTGGACTAGCCAATCAAATCGTTCCTGCCCCAAACCTTCTCCTGCAAGGTAGGGAACGGCGTTAGATTTATACCATTTCTCTGCTGCAATAAACAGGGGCCACACCTCTGTGAGCGGACGATTCGGATTCCACTTTTCAAGGATCTCTCTACGCGCCTGATGTATTCTTTCAAAAGTTTCGGGGTCAACTTCAAAAGGTCTGTTTTCAATACGTATGTCATAAATACCGACGATCTCCGGTGGGCATTGTAGGTGTTCTGGCACGCCATCGGCAAAAAGTGGGTTCGTAGAGGCACGTGTGGGATTCACGAAGTCCGGCGGTATTTTTCTCCGGGGCACATTTGTCGTGTAGGGGTTGATGTTGTAGTTCCAGCCACCCTGACTTGCAATTTCGACATCTGTCATTTCGTCAATGTTGATGATTCGTTGACCATGGATAGGCGCAGATGGATCCGGGGGACCTAAATCATAAGATTTTACTGCCTCACGTCCCGTCTCAACGTCCATGACCTCCGTGAATCTGACGTGATACTTATAATTCGCTTTCATACGAAAGACGCGACCGTCATGAAGAACCGCAACATTCCAATCTGGGTCTTTCTCGCCCGTTTCAACAGCCACCATATGCATAGCACGAGGTGAGTCTTCCTCAAAAAGAACCAATATTTCAGGAAAGTCAAGTATCAATTGTATTAGAACATCTATTGAGACTCCTTCTGATTTTAAGTGCTGCTGCCTTTCTATCGCCACATCCCAAATCTCTGGGAGCGGGCGATTTGGATTCCACTTTTCCTTGATTTCTTCCCACATCGTTTCAACAATGGAAACAAGCTCCTCTGTCACAGATTCGTCATCTACGCGAACACCAACCCATTCTGGCGGACATTGCAAGTGTTCAGGCACACCGTCGGCAAACAATGGGTTTGACGACTTACTGGTGGGATTGACGAAATCCGCTGTCGGTTGTGTTTCTGAAACAACGGCATCGCGTTCGGTAGGTTCTGCAAGTATTTGCGGTTGCTCGGAGACCTCCGCAGGCGCGTGTGCGGAATGCGGTTCAGCATGCCACTCGTCGCCATGCCAATGTCCGCTCTCGGCGGTTTCTCCAGGTGGCGGTGGTTTCGGTGTTTCTTTTCGCTCTACCGCAATGGGAACTTTGTAAACCTTTACAGGTTCTTGCTTGGCGACCTTGCGTCCATAAAACAGACCACATCCCATCGCTGGAAGCAAAACAATCAAAAGCGGAATCCACATTCTCTTTCTTAACATATTTTTCTCCTTTCGGTTGTTCGCCGCGCGTATCTATCTCGTCTCCGTGTTGGGACAAATGATCGGTTGACACGGCGGCGGTTGTATTTCAGGGATACAAAATTCGGGGAACGGACGACAAGGTTCATCCGCAGCACGTGTAAGGTGCAGCGCGACGCTGAGTGTCGCCACGACGAAGAAAAGCGCGATGGGGACCCACCGCAAGAGGCGTGTTTTCATGTTAGGCACTCCTTTTGTAGGGGCTGGCCCCTATAAATAACACGCAACGAAACCCGTTAGCTGCTACAATAGAAACCAGCGCTGTCAAAACTACATCTTTTGGCAGTGTTACGCGTGGCGGGTGCGGGAACACCTGCTGCGCACCCCGGAAACGGGGAGGCTGCCCTGACGCGATCCACGCGGTGTTAGCGAATATGCTTCAGCATGAAATCAACGTCATGAATAATTATAAAAAAAAATGCAAAAATTGTCAAGTTTAAAATTTGGCTTGGCGAAACACAACTTAGAACTTACGCATTCTAAAGTCCCTGATAAGGCGGATTTAAGGGGGTAAATACAACGAAATACTCTCACTGCGAGGCATTTTCAACAAAATGTGATGCTCTGTTCAACTTGTGTAAATCCTATAACTTTTACCGCGCGGCCGGCGAAACACTTTCCAAATCCTGCCCAATCTTACCACTTTTTCAGCGGTTTCTAATGAAGTTTGCGAAAGTAAATCAGTCCTGCAGTGAACCCCAACGCTTTTCTGTGTGCTTTTCTGAGATGTATCGGCTATTTCTGCTGTAGGAACAAGGTATCGGGATTCGGAGACCCTCCTACGGGAGAACTAAGCCCCTCTCCTTCCCCTTAAATCCTTTGAGTTAAACGTTGAATTATGGTATCATGCCACAAACCCTGAACGGAGCCAGACGATGAAAATCAAAGACATACAGACCGTCCGAATCAACGTGCCGCCGCGAGACATCAAACGCACAGAACCCCGCCGCGAAGTGTGGAGTTCCCACGCCGAAGTCGCAAATCCGATGTCGCGCTACCCACAATACAAACGCCACCGTTCCAGTTGGATGCCGAAGAAGTGGGATACCGTTTACGTCAAAGTTACCGCTGAAGACGGCACTTGGGGTATAGGCGAAACCTCTTTCGGCACCCCAGTCGCTGCTATTATTGATGAACACTTTGCACCAATGCTAATTGGTGAAAACTGCTTTGCCGTTGAGAAGATTTGGGATATGATGTTCCGTATGTCCAAACCTTACGGTTCACAAGGCTTAACCAGTTGTGCAATGAGCGGGGTTGATATTGCCCTATGGGATCTGAACGGCAAAATCAAGAACCAACCCGTCTATGAACTACTCGGTGGACCGCTACGTGAGAAGATGTTCGCTTACGCTACTGGCAACGATACCGATTGGCAGTTGGAACTCGGATTCAAGGCGGTGAAGTTGGCGTGTCCCTATGGACCAGTAGATGGCGAATGGGGCTTGAAAGAGAACGAAAAACTGGTCGAGAAAACCAGAGAAATGGTCGGCGACGACGTTGAAATTATGCTTGATTGCTATATGGCTTTCGATGTCGATTACACCATCCGATTGGCACACCGCCTCCGTCCGTATCGTCTTAAATGGATTGAAGAGTTCCTCATTCCAGAAGACATTGACGGTTTGGTGAAAGTTAAAGAGGCTGTCGATTGGGTGAGCTTGGCGAGTGGCGAGCATCACTACACCCGTTTCCCGTTTCAGCAGATTATTGAAAGGCGGTGCTTGGATATTTTACAACCGGATACCTTCTGGGTGGGCGGCATCACCGAGTGTGTCAAAATCTGCCATCTCGCAGATGCTGCAGGACTCACCGTTATCTTTCACGGGGGTGGGCTTCGACAATCGGGACTCCATCTTTCCGCCGCTATGCCCAATACGCCTTGGGTTGAATATTATCTTGGTGTCCCACCCGGGGTGCCGTTGGAGGAGACGATACTGTTTGACGGTGAATCTCTCCCGACAGATAGCTACATCTCTCCGAATGACGGTCCTGGACTCGGTTTACACATTGAAGAGGAGTGGCTAACGCCGAGAAATCCGCGATAATATGGGACGTTATATCACCTTTCTGTTGCTATTTTGTGTAAGCAGTAACGCTTATGCGCAAACGTTAATCGATTCTGTCATTGCGGTTGTCAATACGGATGCTATCACGCGCAGCGAACTTGAAAATGAATTTCGTATCGCTGCGCTCATGCAGATACGCACTGGTGCAACACCAACGACCGCCGAACGGCGCGCAGTACTTGATACTATCATTACCCGCAAATTCGTCTTACAAGCAGCTGAGCGACGCGGCATCGTTGTAACCCAACGCGACATGCGGGTAGCGGAAAAAATAGCGGAAATCCGTGCCGAATATGCTTTTGAGGGGGATCTTCAGAGCGTTTTACAGCAGTACCAGTTGGAAGAGGAAACGGTGAAAACGCAGGTCTATGAGCAGCTAATATACGACGAATTCTTTCGCCGTATATTTTTCAATGCTGTCAACAGTGAGAAGGTCGCGAATTTAGCAAAGTCCTACTATGATGCGAATAGCACTGAATTTATTGTGCCCCCTACCGTCACCTTTAACTCACTATTTATTATCATGCCGAAGGATAAATCCGCAGCAGAAAAGCAGGCTGCTGAAGATTTAGTGCAACAACTCAGCGAGCATTTGCAACAAGGTGAAACATTTAAGACTGTCTATGAAGCTTATAAAACACGTTTGGCACTCTGGATTGAGGAGTTGACACATGAGGTAGACACCCCGTTGGGCACCATTGTGACAGAATTGCAAATTTCTGAACGGAGTGCACCGCTCCCCGTTTCAGAGGGATATCAGATCGTCGAACGCGTTCGGAATAACCCGTCACGCCAGAAACCCTATTCGGAAGTCAGTGAGGAGATTTCAGAACGGATTCGTCGGGATTTAGCAGAAAGCGAGTTTGAGGCGTGGTTAACGGAACGAAAAGAAGAGGAGACATGGCATATTTTGGATGATGAACTTGTGCAGGCAGAAGGTGAGACGAGGCAAACAGATGTGGAATAACCCGCGCTTAAAGCAGACGAGGGATAGAATTGCTCAGAAGCCTATATCTATGCGGTGGTGGAGGCATTTTGCCGTTGGAGTGCTGCTGTTTGTGTTTGCTGTGTCAGGATCGGCGGACGATATAGCAGATTATTCTAAAACGTTCCAGAAGCAGTTGAAGGACGCACAGCGTGCGTTTCAAGCGGAGCAGTGGCATGAAGCACGCCGTTTATACCGAGGTCTTGCCCAAGAGGCTCCTGAATTCCCGATTGTTTACATCGGTGAAGGGGATGCCGCCGCAAAACTGAAAGATTATCCCGCCGCTATTACTGCTTTTCAGCATGCTTTGCAACTTCTCTCAACACAGCCGCAAGGCGATATTGCAAGGGTGCGCTTAGAAATTATGGTGCAAGCCAAGCTCGCTGCTGCGTATCACCGCAACAAGCAGCTTGACCAAGCCGATACATGGTTCCAAAGAGCCATCAAGGGTGCTGGTGAGGATGCCCCGGTGGCATGGTATGTCGCTTTGGGACAGATTGAAACAGAGCGTGGGAACTTGGAGCAGGCACGCCGCTACTATATTGTCGCTGTGCAGCTGCACCCGGATACAACTGCTGCCTATAATAATCTCGGACATGTCCTGCTCAAGCTCAATCGCATTGACGAAGCCGATGCTGTCTTTCGGGAAGCACTCACCCAAGACGGGACGCTTGCCAGTGCCGCCTTCGGACGCGGTGAGGTCGGAGCAAGACGCGGGCAACTCCCTGTCGCCCAACGTTTTTATGAACGTGCTGTCCAACACGCACCTGACGAACCAATATTCCATAAAGCACTCGCAGATGTCCTCCATGATATGGGTAGCAACGAAGCATCTGAGGCTGCATTGACGCGTTACCGCCGAACCTTGACGGAACGCTACCGTCGTCAAGCGCATTGGTTCATTGAGAATGGACAGCCACAACGTGCCTTAACGCCCTTGAAGAAAGCACTTGAAACGGATGAGGCATTTATACCAGCCTTGAAAGATTATGCCTACGTTCAGATGCAGCTCGGCGAATTAGTGGATGCCAAGCAATCGTATCAACGTGTGCTCACCATAGAGCCTACTTCGCGGCAGGCACTTTTACATCTCGGTATGATAGAAGCCAAACTTGGGAATCAAGCAACAGCAGTATCACACTATCTCACGCTCATCAAACATGAACCGGATTTTATGGATGCCTACGTGCAACTCGCAAATCTGCACGAGCGTTCAGGAGATTTGAAGGCTGCGGCGCAAGCACTGACAATGGGCATCCGACACGAACCGACATGGGCACCCGGATATTTGTGGCGTGGGAAGATTTATCAGAAACAGAACAAGTCCAACATGGCAGAAGCCGATTTCCGAAAATCCATTCAACTCGCGCCAGATGTTCCATTTCCGAAAGAGGCGTTAGCGTCCCTGCTTGCAACGGAAAACAGGAAACTCACTGAAGCACTGACCCTCGCCACCGCTGCTGTTGCGAGTGAGGGGCAACCTGCACACCGTGCCACGCTTGCCTTCATCTATTACCGACTCAACCGAATTTCCGATGCGCGACGTGAAATTGGAATTGCCTTTACCCAAGTCCCTAATCATCCTTATGTTCTAAGAATTCGTTCGGAGATCCTAAAAACCGATCCATAGAGACAATTTCTGAATAACGGCTTTTTTGTATATTTTTTCTTGAAAATTAAAGAGAAAAATAGTATAATTCACTAAAGTTGTATGGTACATAGATTTGGAGAGTCACGTTCTAACCTGAACGGGCTTTATTGTCTTGAAACTGCACCAAGAGATTCGAGACTCTTCCATAACTGCTTACTTTAAGTATATAAAAAGTATATAGAATAAGGAGCCCTAACAATGTTAAAGTTTCAGATAGTTTTAATCGCCATTTTGGCATGTTGTGTTGCCTTTATATCCTGTGAACGAACTACGTCGATGATGACACCAGTTACGGATGACATGATGGCAGATGATAGCATGTCGGACGACATGATGGCTGACGACATGATGGACGACGGCATGATGGACGACGGCACGATGGCTGACGACATGATGGACGACGGCACGATGGCTGACGACATGATGGACGACATGGATGACATGGACGACATGGACGACATGGATGGCATGGACGACATGGATGGCATGGACGACATGGATGGCATGGACGACATGGACGACATGGACGACATGGATGGCATGGACGACATGGATGACATGGATGGCATGGATGGCGAGGGCATGAATGGCAACGGTATGAATTAGCCCAATAGTTCATCTCACATCATTTCTGAAGAGGATCAGTGACTACATTCTATGGTTGCTGATCCTTTTTTTATCCGCAATCTACGATGATCAAATCTTTCTATCAGACTCACATCTTACGGTGAAATCTACAATTTGCCTAAATTGCTACCGCAATTTTTCAAGTTCACTGCTGTAGGAGCGATCCCTACCTAAAACGCGGCAGACATAGCCTTATCAGGCAATTAGCCGTTTCTCGTTCACCAACAGAGTGCATGTTTGTAGAAAACTAAAGAAAGCTATCTACGCTCTATTTTTTGTTGAGAATTAAATCCCAATATGATACTATTTGAAGTGAAGTTATGTAATATAAATTTGGAGAAGACCACAATGAAGTGGATGGCTTTGCCGCTTTAAAGCCTACAACTCTTTTTCAACTTTTAAAATATAGAATAAGGAGCATTCAGTAATGTTAAAACTTCAAGTCGTTTTCATTGCGATTTTAATCATTTGTGTCGCCTTGGTATCCTGTGAAAGAGTACAAAAAGTCATAGAACCGGTTGCTGATGATATGATGGCTACCGATGATATGATGCCAGCTGACGACATGATGATGAATATGATGAAAGTGATGGACTCGAAAATGTACATGTCGTGGGCGAGTAAAGCACTTCCAGCACCGACGATGACCGTGGAAGAAGCTGCTGCAGCCATGGATTTCGCGGGAACCGGAGCAGCCCACAATCCAGGCAGCGATATTTTTACGCCACGTACCTTCTATATCAACGATATTGGTGCCGTGGCGAACAAGGCAGGCACAGCATATCCCGCTGGGACCATGATTTTCAAAGAAATTATGGATGAGACCAACACGTTTGTCGATAAACTCGCCATGATGATGAAGAGCGACGACCCGATGTATGCTAACCACAATGGGTGGGTCTACAGAAAATATGCTCGTCCCAGTGCGGATGCTGAGTATATGCAGGTCAGAGGCTCTAATCTGGCAGATGCAGGGAACGGCTGCCACGGCTGCCACGCCAAAGCCGATAACGACAGCGTCTTCGTCTCACTCTCCATGGATACCATGATGGACATAGATCCTATAGCAGATGATATGGTGGCTGGTGATGACACGACTATGGACACGACCACGGACATGACTACCGACGCGCCTATGGACATGACTACGGACGCACCTATGGACATGATGATGAAAATGATGATGGACATGGAAACGCACAAGTCGTGGGACAGTGTTACGCTTCCAGTACCAGTGGGTACCGGAGCAGCTCACGGGACGGGAGCTCGTACTGTATATTTCAATGAAGCCGGTGCTATGGCAAACAGGGCAGGGACAGCTTATCCTGCAGGAACCATGATTGTCAAAGAGATCATGGATGCTACCAATACATTTGTCGAGAGGGTTGCAAAGATGGTAAAAACCGACTCAGCAGACCCGATGTCCGCAATGTACAAAGATCACGGCTATTGGATGTACGTCCAAGTTAAACTCGACGCAATGTCAAATGTCATAGAAGGAGAAACAAAGGGCGATGTTCCTGGGGGCAGCAGTGCCGGTTGTCATGGATGCCACTCAACAGCCGCTAATGACAAGGTCTTCGTACCGCTCTCTATGGCTGATGCTGCTGGCACGGATGGTGCCGCTACGGGCATGAATGATGCTGGCGATGGTGCCGCCCAATAGTTCCATCTAACAACACCTATAAGGAAGGGATTGGTAACCGTATTTTGTGGTTATTAGTCCCTTTCTATTTTTCTACGAATGTTTTAGACAATGAACGCTCCACTCTGCGCTGCAAGCGAGACTTTTACGGAATCTCCTGATACTGTCACCTGATTTCCATTGAGGCGGTCTTCCAAGGTAGGAGCGATCTCCGAATCGCGACTCCCTCTCAACGAAATCGGGACATCAATCGTCTGAGAACATAGACTCGTATTCAATGCAACCAGGACTTTACTATCTGCTGAAGCCTGTAAATACGCATAAGTCCCCTTCTGAACGTTTAGATGAACAACTTTTCGCTTTCCCGAAGTAAGCACCGGAAACTGTTTCCGTAGTGCTCCCAAACGTTGGAAATAAGCCAACAGGTTTTTATTCCCTTCATCCCGCCACGGTATCGGCAACCGCGCCTCCTCAAAACGTCCAAGCGGATTACGTTGTGAAACGCCCACCTCAGTACCGTTGTAAATTATAGGTGGTGCGGAAAGTGTGAACAGCACCAGTGCCGCCAATCGGACCTTTGCCTTATCTTCACCTGCCAAGTAGAGAATACGGGTCATGTCGTGGTTGTCCAAAAACGCGGGGAGAGAGAAATTTTTAGGAAAGTATCCCTCGTGTGCCGCTAAGAACGCCTCAAATTCCAGCAACGTCGAGGTTTCGAGAACAAAGGTTCGCCGGAGGGCATCCGCAAGCAGGAAATCGAGACACCCATCAAAATGTGGGATATAGGACGCAATCACTTCCGAATGGCTCACGACCTCTCCGAACAGAAAAGTGTCAGGATTCACCGCTTTGCACGCTTGGCGAAAATTTGCCCAGAACGTGTGCGGTGGACCCGGAGCATAGTCGAGTCGGTAGCCATCAATGCCGTTGCGTAGCCAATGCTGTGCGCACCTTAACAGATAGTCGCTCGCCGGTTTGTGCTTTAAGTTCAGTTGTGGCATCCCCTTTACACCGAAGAAGCTTGTGTATTCGTCGGGCCATCGCTGCCATGTATACCACCCCTGATACTCGCTGTCCTTCTCGCTTTGCGCTGCCTGAAAGGTTGGATGCTGATTGGACCAGTGATTCGCTACGAAATCGAGGATAACCCGCATATCTCGCTCATGCGCTTTTTTGATCAATTCTTTCAAGTCGCTGTTTGTACCGAATCGAGGTTCAACGGTGTAGTAATCTGTTGCATCGTAACCGTGATGTGATGGGCTTGCAAAGAGGGGTGAAAGCCAGATTGCGTTGCACCCAAGCGATTGAATGTAGTCAAGTTTCTGAATTGCGCCGCAGAGCGTTCCTCCGAAAAACCCGGAAAGATTTGTTGGCTTTTTCCATGGTACACCGTCACCCGGATAAAATCGGTCCAAGAAGATATGGTAGATAACCGCATCGCGTGCCCACATCGGTGGGTCATAGTCATCAACAAAGATAGCGAATTCAGTCGCTTCCGATAACATCCGCGCTTGATTATCCGCGAAGATCCATCTGTCTGAACCCACGGTCCGTCCACCGATTCTGTAGCGCACCATTGTACCACTTGATTGTGGGGGAATCTGTCCGTACCAGTAGCGCACGTATCGCCATTCAAGCGTGTTCCATACCGATTCTCTCGGTACGAGTTCAAACATGATATCTTCGCCATCTGCATCCATCCAACAACGAACCGAATCGTAAGGGATCCCACCGGACGTTGTCACGTGGAGGGTGATCGGTTGATTCGATGTAGGGCGTGCCAGCGATCCAGACTGCGACCTTAATCGGTGAAGGTGCTTAATGCCCGCTAAGTTGCGCCGATGTTCAACAATACGGTTTTCAAAATTTCTTTGCGGACCAAACATGGTTTCCTCTTTCAGAAAATAAAAAAGCCGTGTAGCAGGTACACGGCTTTTCGATTTCGGTAGTGAGTTTGCTTACTTGTCACCCCAAGCGCGCCCGCGTGGAATTAGTAACAGTTGTCCTACGCTCAATCTCGTCCGGTCGAAGATGTAGTCATCTTGATTCGCGGCGACCAGTCGTGTCCACATCTCTTCGTTATCGAAAATCTCAGGACGTGCTGCGATGCGTTTGAGCGCAGCCTCGCCATTTGCTTCCTGAATGTCTACTTCTTGGACATGGTATTTGTAAAGCACTTCAGGACTCGTTATGCTGAAACTGAAGGTGTGTGAATTCGCAAGGGTATTACCAGCCATATCAGCGGCACCGGAGACGGTGACAGTGTACATGCGTCCTGCGCGCATCGGCATGTCGGATGTGAACGTCACAGAATCACCGGTTCCACTCACTGTCCCTGACAACGTTGCGTTCATCGGTTCACTCATCGAATCTTCTGTTTTCGTAACTGCTACATCCACAGAGACGCTGTTACTATCAATAGGTTCACTGAACGAGACCGTCAGGCTGTTCATTACATTTAGAGAATCTTCGTATTCAGAGATGACGGTGCCATCGGCTGGTTCGTTCATCGTGACGGTTGGCGGTGTTGCGTCAGTGTAGGTAAATTGCTGTGAAAGTGTGACGGGAACTTCGGGTTTCCCTTTATTGATAACGACAACAGACACAGATTGCCCCGCCATGCCATCGGGAGTCACTGCCGTGATTTGCGTTTCACTCGGAACAGTTACGCTTTGGGCGTTTTTCCCACCGAACGTCACAGTTACGCCGTTTTTCATGTCAAATTTTTCACCGGTAATCTGCACGGTTGTCCCACCGGTCTCCGGGCCCTGCGTGGGGTTCATCCCGCTCGGTATCGGTTCTGGGTTACAGCCGCCGCAGCCCATCATCCACGTACAGATAATCGTGAGGACCGCAAACACGGCTCTTTTGGCGTAGCTTGCTAGCCAAAACTTGCTGTTAAAAGGGCTGGGTTTTTTCATTAATTTGGTCTCCTTATTGGCAGAAGCAATCTCATTCCATATCGCGCCAAATCTTACGATTGAAAGTGGTGTAGTTCACTCGCCAAAACTTGCTATTAGAAAAAAGATTTCGTGGATTAGAGGGAGCCTCTAAATTACACCTTAATTTATTATACACGTAAATCGGTACAGTTGTCAACACTTTTTTCTCCTACAAGTGTCTTAACCGCGCCAAGTTGTCCGCTTTAACGGATCGCTAACAGCAACTGCTAACTCTGGACCGAAACCTTCTACTGATAGTTTTACCGTATCCCCGTCGCCAACTGCGGTGAGTGCTTCATGG
This sequence comes from Candidatus Poribacteria bacterium, assembly GCA_026702755.1. Taxonomy (NCBI): domain Bacteria; phylum Candidatus Poribacteria; species Candidatus Poribacteria bacterium. The sequence continues at coordinate 12,539 of JAPPBX010000120.1, forward strand.
TGTGTTCCTGTGGATACAACATCGCCGGGTTCTAATGTTACCACGCTTGTTACTTCTGCGAGCAATTCGGGGATGAAACGTGCCATGGAATTCGTGGAGAAATCGTGTTGCAAACCGTCGTTAATCCAGAGTTGCACGCCGAGCGCGTTCGCGTCCTCTACTTCGTCAGCGGTGACGAGTGCTGGTCCCATTGGGGCAAACGTGTGCCAGCTTTTCCCTAAGAAGAAACCACCGGGCAACCCGCGGGCAGACACGTCAATGAATTGCGTATAACCAAATACACAATCTAAAGCATTGTCTTCGGATAAATGTTTGGCTGTTTTGCCGATCACGATGGCTAATTCTGGCTCAAAGTGAAACACGGTTACGTCTGCTTCTGGGAGTTCCACTGTATCCTTTGTGGCGATGATACCGGTCGGCGACTTCAGAAAGGCATTGAAATCTCCGCGCGACGGACTATCGGGTTCGATGTAATTGCCAGCAAGGCAGACGAGTTGCCCGGGACGTGGGAGCGGTGCTTTGAGACTGACGCTGTCTAAAGCGATTGCAGTTCCATTTTCGGCCGCGTCTGCTATTGTTGAACCAAGATTGTCAAAGTCCTCAATCACCATTTGTATTAGTTCTTGCGGTGTGTGGGACGAAAGTCCACTCAATGCATCGCTGATGTTAACAATCCCGTTTTCTGTTATTACACCGAGTTGGTAGTCATTAAAGAAGGCAAGTTTCATTTAGGTTGTTGCTCCTCTGTTAAGGCACTTTTGGCGTAGCTTGCAAGCCAAAACTTGCTATGAAATTACAAGCGGATGGCTCCGCTCCTTTAGCGGCAGTTGCACCTTTGTTCCGCTGAAATGCGAAACGTATGTCGCGCTCACGCACTCAAGCGAGGTAAGCGCGTTGCGTCCGCCGAGTTCTGGTTGACTTTTGTTAAGAATCGCATCTCGCATATTTTTCGCACTCCAAATCGTGTGGCGGGACTGCCACGCTTTTCCAGAGATCAGAAACGCTGATGCGTCAAGTTCTATCTGTTCCCACGCGGGTGTATGTGCTGCAAAAGACACATCGAACGGACAGTGCCACATTTCATCTATACCCGTGTCTGGATTCGGTTTTATCATCAATTGCCCCTCCGAACCGAGTAGGTGTGGTCCCATCATCCATCCGTGTCTGGGTTCGCGGCAGTAGAGTTCCATGATACCGTAGGCACCGTTTCCACCTCCGATGTGCACGAGCATTGTGTCTCCCGCAACGATGCCGTTGTCGCGTCGATCCGTTTTGCACAACTCGCTGCTGTGCATAATATCCGTTTCCGTTACATCGTGTCCCTGATATGTGATATGTGCCTGGATCCAAGAGATGCCGTCCAAGAAGAAATCCATCTCATCAAAATAGTGCACCCCCATCTCCATCAACTCGAATCCAGCTTCGCGTCCTTTGCCGACTTCGCGAATTGAACGAAGTTCACCGATTTTACCCGCATTGATGAGGGATTTCGCGTGCCGAAAGAGCGGTGTGAATCGGAATTGATGACTGACTGCCAAGTGCACGCCCGCTTCACGACATGCCGCGAGCATTTGGTCTGCCGTTTCTAAATCAACAGATAGCGGCTTCTCACATAAAACGTGGATACCCTCTTTTGCGGCTGCAATCGCTATCGGAGCATGTAAGGGGGCATGCGTACACACGCTCACGATATCCAAGGCTTCGCGTGCGAACATCTCTTCATAGTCGGCGTATCGGTTTGGGACATTGTATTCGTCGGCGCGAGCGTTAAGCGCATCACGGTTTATATCGCACATTGCGACCAGATCGACTCCCTCTAAGTTCGCGTGTGCGCCGGCGTGGCTCCGGCTAATCCCGCCGCAACCGACAATTCCTGCCCGTAATGTCATGAGTTTCTCCTGAATCCAGTTTGTGCGTGCTAATTTAGGGCGTATGCGGGTTCTGTGTTAAAGTGTATTATACGCTGATGGAAAAAGAGTGCAAGCAATTTATCCTGTCCCGTTCCTGTTCATCTCCAGCAATTCCTGCCATTGCGCCTCGTCCACAAGTACCCCTTTTTCAAGGCTTTCCTGTCGTGTCCGTAGCATACCTTCTCCCGGATACCTGACACTCTCATCTTCATCTAATGGAGTTGCCGTGTGGAAATCGTCAATGATTGCCGCCACCGTTTCGTCTAACGCTGCTTGTCCCATCATTCCAGAGGCGTTAATCGCAATATACACCTGAGAAACGGCATATTCCGAGCCTTGCTTTCCGATTTCGTGTGTCGCTCGTCCGCCTGAGATGACGGATGCCATCGTATCGAGCACCAGTGCCAAGCCTGATCCCTTCCAGTAACCGATAGGGAGTGCCCTGGCAGAATCAAGAATTTCTCCGGGTTCAACCGTTAGTTCACCCTTCGTGTTGTAACCACCCGGTAAGGGGAGTTGTTTCCCTTGCAGCTTGAGCACTTCCAATTTTCCGTTTGAGTATTGACTCATCGCCATGTCCAGCAGAATGTGTCCACCTTCTCTTGGAATACCAATCGCCATGGGATTGTTTCCAATCTTTTTTTCGGCAGAACCCCACGGCGGCATGAGTCGCGTCGTGTTGGTCCAGCATATCCCGATGTACCCGGCTTCCGCGGCTTGTAGCGCGTAAGCACCGCCGCGCATCCAGTGATTCGTATTTGAAAGCCCGACACATCCAATGCCGTGTATTTCAGCGAGTTCTGTTGCCCGTTGCATGCAGAAATGGGCGTTGACAAGTCCTACTCCCATCTTGCCATCCCACCGTTCTAATGCACCGAAACCCTCGGTTTTCTCTGGTTGCGCACGGAAATCGATCTGTTTGCTCTCCAGTCCAGCAACGAATCCAGGAAAACGATTGAGTCCGTGGGAGTACACGCCGTCGCGCTGATTCTCGGCGAATAGCCTTGCACATAACATCGCTCGCTCGTCGGTAAATCCGACAGTTGCGAGCACACTATAAAATTCATCACATAAAGTTTGGAAAGGCACACGTTTCATATGCTATAATAGACTGTTGTTCCAGCGTTAGCTGCTGTTATATTGCGGGTGTTACCACATTTCGACCCATTGCGTGAAGGGTGTCACGGGTTGTGTTTCGCTACGGATGACCCACTTGAAATCGGGATCCTGCCAGTAAATTGTGCCTGGGTGATCACCGTCACGGAGATAGCGAATGTCAATCGCCCAACGGACGATCTGGCTGGTAGTATGTGGTAACGAGCGGTGAAGTGTCAGGTTGTGGAACACTAAGGCATCCCCTAATTCCATAGGACACGTCACGACACAAGAGTCCTCGATAAGTTCGTCCATTACCTCAAGAAATTTCCCTTCCCGTTCTTCTGTGTGATGGTTGACGACACCTAATCGATGTGAGCCTGCGACCACTTGTAGACAGCCATTCGTCTCATCGACTGGTACCAATGGTATCCATGCAGTCGGAATGAGCGAAGTTTCGCTGACTGTGCCAAAGTAGCCGCTGTCCTGATGCCACGGGACGACGGTCAATTGCTGACCGGGGAGTTTCGGACGCGCATTGAAAACCGGATGTCCGATGACATCTGTGCCTGTGAGTTGCCCGATTGCATCCACGAGGCGCGGCGCGTGGTGCAGCTCGAAAATTTCAGATGTCGCAACTTGGTTACGCCAAGAACGACCAAAGCGGTTGGCATGTTCACCGGCGACCTGCACGAATCGCGTTTCAAAAGGAAGTTCTGATCCTTCATCTTCGATGATCCCATCCGCTTTCAACTCGCGAATTATGCCATCTACGACACCAGCAAAACTATCCCGCACACCGTTGATGGCAGATTCCGGAACAACGTTTTTCAGTAGTAAGTATCCATCATTTTCCCACTGATCCATCTGTTCAGGCGATAGTGGCGTTAACCGTTCTTGATTGGTACTCATCCGTTAGCTGCTCCTTGCTTGTAAGCGTGTGAGTTCCGCTTGGAGTCGTGCGTTCTCCGCTTCCGCCTCCTGTCGCGCGATGGCCTCCTGCTCTGCGCGTGTTTCTGCGGTTTCTGCGCGTGCTTCTGCGTTCTCTGCGCGTGTTTCTGCGGTTTCTGCGCGTGCTTCTGCGTTCTCTGCACGTGCTGACGCTAATTCCGCTTGTGCTAATGCTGACTCGGCAGGTGTCTGGAGCCAAGCATCACCAACTGGATCGTAAATACCTAAACCCATAACATCGGCAGGGAAATCTAAATTCGGGACAGGGGAATGCAGCCAACGTCCCACATCACCAATATGGAAATCTAAATTCAGGGCAGGGGAATGCAGCCCACCATCCACATTTGCAGAAATTGGGACGTATACACCATCAACCAAGGTAAAACCCATCAGCGGCGATGGCAAATATAACCCCTCTATGTCACATAAGAAGTAGTCTTGGATGCCCAATGAAGCATAAAGTTCCATCTTGTGCCCTAAGTCGTTTTGATATGTGTTTTTGCTGGAAAACTCCATCGCGAAATCGGGGACCTTGCCCTCTACCCAGACGAGATAGTTCCCTCGGGGTTTCTTGCCTAAGCCGAAGGCAACCAGCACATCGGGTGAAACCGATTTACGCGGGTCACCCTCCACATAATACATGAGTATATCGCCGGAGACATAAGCACCCGGATCTTGTTTGAAATATTCGTCAAAGACTTGTAACGTCCGCATGAGGATTCGTCTGTGAAGATCGCTCACTGCCATCGGTTCTCCATCTTCTTCAGGGTAAAATATTGACGCGTCTGTAGGAGCAGAAGGGATGTGCTCCTCTTTTTCATGGATTGCCATCGGTGTTTCTCCTTTTCCGTAAGATGCGTGAAAAACAGGTGTTAAGCGTTTAAATAAGGATTTATATTGCATTCTTAAGTATATCCACAAATCGCGATGTTGTCAAACAATTTATTACAATCACCGCCGCTGAACACGGCAACACAGTTGACATTTCGGTTAGAAAATGATACCCTATGCATCAAAGGAGGACGCATAATGGCAACTTTAACGCAGACCGAAAACCAGATCAGACCGTTGTATATTGATGGATACACCCACCAACTCAGTTATGCACCCGGTGAGGAGATTGCGTTCCATATCTCAACGAGTGCAGAAAATTACTCACTTGAGATTGCTCGTATCGGTGCGACGCGCGAGGTCGTTTGGCATCAAGATGGACTTCCCGGTGAAGCACAACCGATTCCCGCAGATGCGTCATCGCAGGGATGTGGATGGTCCCCTATCTTTACGCTTGAAGTCCCTGAAACATGGCAGAGCGGTTACTATGAAGGGACGCTCCGGGCAACAGACGGTGGGGGTGACGTTGTCTATCGGAACCATCGCACTGCTGAAAGCACGCTATTTTTTATTGTCCGTCCCGCGAAACCGGGAGAGAATACCCCAATACTACTTCAACTCTCTACCAATACCTATAACGCCTACAACAACTGGGGTGGCTTCAGTCTTTATGGGTATCATGGCGCAAGTAAGATACAGGGGAATCGCGTCTCGTTTGACCGACCCACTCGCGGCATCTTCAGTAATTGGGAATCCGCTTTTGTTGTCTGGGCGGAGCAGAACGGGTATACGCTTGATTACGCTGCGAACTCCGATTTAGAATTTCACCCTGAAATGTTGGAACATTACAAACTCGTCTTGAGTGTCGGGCATGATGAATACTGGTCTGCTCCGATGCGCGATAGTCTTGAGGCGTTTATCGCAAATGGTGGGAACGCTGCCTTTTTTAGTGGAAATTCCGTCTGCTGGCAGGTCCGCTCTGAAGATAACGGCAGAGCACTCGTCTGCTGGAAACAGACCTACAATCAAGATCCAGTCTACAAGACTGATGATTATAGTACCCTCAGTACACTATGGAGCCACTATCTGGTAGGTCGTCCTGAAAACGAACTGACTGGTGTCGGTTTCCTTCAAGGCGGTTATCACTTGAGTCATGGACAGTTTATGGATGGTGCCGGGGAATATACGGTCCATCGTCCAGAACATTGGGTATTTGAAGGAACAAACCTCGCGCGAAATGATGCCTTTGGTGGAGAAAATACCATTGTCGGCTACGAATGCGACGGATGTGAGTGGACCCTTGTAGATGGCTTGCCGGTCCCGACCTATAACGACGGCACACCTGACAGTTTCACAATCCTTGCGACGGCTCCCGTCCGTTGGCATCCTGATGATTGTGAATGGTACGAACATTGGGAAAGAGGGAGAACCGGTGCCGCAACGATGGGTATCTATACACAAGGTGGGACCGTCTTTACGGCTGCCACAACCGACTGGTCGCACGGGTTAGCCGGTGGTGATCCCATGGTTGAACGCATCACGCATAATATTCTTCGCCGACTTTCAGTATAAGCACGCGTGTTGTTGAGTTTATATCTCTTTGCGCTGAAATAAGACATGTGCCGCCGCAAATAACGCTATAAAAAAGAGCAACAACAGCGTCACGTCCAGGATCGCGCCTTTGAATGCTTCTCCTAAACGTACTTGATCCTGAAATTTGGGAACGCTTTCAAAAGAGACGGGTTTATCAGACATACCTTCCCTGACGAAAGGAACGTGTGGACTGTCTGGATCCGCGCGATCGGCAGAGATGAGAAAATCATTGAAGGCATCGGCATAACGCTCGACGTTTTCTAAGAAATTCAGATGTCTTTGAAACCCCGTTCCGGCGAGAGATTCAATCGCGTATTGGGCAATTGCTGTCGGTGAGATACGATTGAACTCTCTCGCAATCTGAATCTGGTTTATTTGTGCGTTTAAGTATGCTCTGTGTAATTTTGCGCTTTCTCTTGCCTCCTCGTTTAGAAACTCAGCCCAGAGTAGTGTTGCGGGTGTCGGTGGACGTTCACGCGTAGGAGCTTCATCTTCTAATCCGCGTGCTATGTAGCGTTCTTGGAGTCCACTACGTCTGAAATATACTGGGCTCGGACCCCGACGGATTGATGGCTGGTTCAACCCACTCATGATTGTGCCAAGCATTGACGGCACGAGAATAACCCAAATTACCCATATCAGTAGCAGAATTACAAGGCTTGTTGAAGCGTTATTAACGAGCGTGGATATGAGAAACCCTAAGGCGATAAAGACAGAGATATACATTAAACCCACGACGAAAATACCGCTGATTCTGCTCCATTCTTGGGCATTGAGTTGAAGCGTTCCAGAGAGATATAGTAACAGGAGATTAATCAACACACCGCTCATAAAAACAGTACCGAGACTAATAAGACAGCTTAAAAATTTACCAGTGAGTACCGTCCGACGCGCAACAGAATTGGATAACGTTAATCGGAGGGTACCATGTTCCACTTCACCAGAAATCGCGTCAAATGTAAAGACGAGCGCGAGAAAACTTAGAACATTGGAGATAATGAGAATCCAGTCGATTTTTAAGAACACCGGGAAAATATCTTTCGCTTTTATGGGTGGGAATCCACTATATTTCAGTCGCCAGATACCGGAGACGTTGTAGGTGTTCCCGTTTATAACCGGGTTCCTTCCCCATCCTGCGCTTTTTCCTGATGCGAATTTCGGCAGATTATTTTCACTGCCGTGTGCACAGAAAGAGAGTGGTGAAGGTTTCTTGTGAAGTTCACCCGGACCATTCAAAACGAGTTTATAGAGGTTACTGCTGTTCTGCTCAAGTCTTGCTGAGTAAGCTGAAACCTTCCGTCCATATTCTACTTGGCGTGTTTTATATTCGTCAATGTGCCCTACGGCGTTAACGAGCATTAGAAAAACTATGAGCAGCATCGCGAGTGCGAAACGGAGGCTGTTTACTTGCTCAAATAATTCTCGTTTCACAATATGCCAGAGCATCTCAGACCTCCTGCCGACTGAAAACCGCGAAGGTAATCATAAATAGCATTGGATTCAAAAGGAACAGTAGAAATAGGTCGCGGAGTGCCCGGTTCCTGGTATCCTCAAATACACTCGGTGGTTGATAAGAGAATCGTGGGACATCATCCCATCGGACGACCCCTTTATCACTCGCAAACCATTGCCGTGAACCGAACGCCTTTTTATCGTAGAAATAGTCCAATATTGTTTCCCGATAGTGTCGTCCTGCTTCAAAAAAGTCTTGCATTCTCGCCAACCCTGTACCTGCCCACGCTTCTGTTGAGAGGTGATATAAGCCTGCCGGTGAAAATCGGAGCGCGTTTCGGGCGATACTTGATTTACGAATATAGGTTTCAGAAAAGGCTTTCTCGCGTATCCGCCAGACTATGCCAGCAGTCCGAATCCGACCGGATGTTAGTTCTTGGAAATAGGCTTTAACAGTGGGGACATAGATCTCCGATGCATCTGGGATGAACGTAATATTTTTCTTTAAATGCGTGTAACTGGAACTCCCAGCACCTGACTCGCTGCCCTTTAGTAACGACGGGTTCTTAAACGGATCCCCAGGTGCTTTTTCATTCCAGTAAAATTGTTCCAGGATCTGTTCAATTGCTTGATCCGCTTGTCTTACCCTCTCTTCCGTATCAATGAAGCGATTGACGAGGAACAGACTTACATTTGGATAGAGCAGGGTCAACGCCACCCAAATAAACATTGAAACGATAAGGGAGGTCGCTGTGCGGTGAATCACGCTGGAGATAAACAATCCGATGAGATAGAACGTAGAGGTATAGATGACTGTTGTGAGAAGGATACCGCCAATCCGGAGGAAGTCATCCGCATCATAATGAATGGCATTAGATTGTAGTTGCACCAGCAATGCTAACAGGAAACTTATCAGTAATGGAAGGGTCAGGCATAGCATGGCACCTAAATACTTTGACAATACAATCAATCCGCGTCCGACCGGGTTGACAAGGATTAGACGTAAGGTGCCATTCTCGCGGTCGCCAGCGATTGCATCGTACGCGAAAACCAGAGCGAGAAGGCTAAAAAGGATTTGAAAGACGGATACCAAATCTATATCGGAAAGCAGATAGCGGAAAGGGTTACTGAAGCCTGTGTGACGACTGACATTACCCCATAAGAATGGGACCTCTCCAATCTTGATTTGGAGCGAGTTTTTCACCCGCTTGTCAAGTCCCTGATTAAAAAGGCTCAGTGGGTTGGGGGCTCTGTCGAGGGACGGCATGAAAGATGAATACGTTCTTCCGCTAAAGTTACCTTCTTGGTGTTTTTGGAAATCTTCATTATAACTCGCGAGTCTCCGCTCATAATTGTCCGTTAAGACGATGCTCCCCGCAAGCACAAGAGACATAGATGCAATAACCGTAACCAAAAAGCGGAACGTCATTAAATTCATTAAGAGTTCATGTCGAATCAGCGTCCAAAGCATTGGGTATATTCTCCGTACGATACAACTTTCACCTATACATCTGCTTGGATGCACTTTTCAAGCGTTTAGCGGAATTAGGGTTGGAGGGTCGGGATTCGGAGATCCCTCCTACAAATGTGTTGCCAATTGTATGATGACGTGCTATCCTATGTAACATGGATAGGACTTACGCATTCCTCTTAAAGTCCCCCTGATAAGGGGGATTTAGGGGGTTAAAAATACAGAAATTACCGATTTTTTGCGTCTGAATGTCCGATACTTTCTCAATTTGCGTAAGTCCTGATGGAAAAGGAAACGCTAATCCTTCAGCAACGTCAATAGGAGATTTGAACGTCATGCAAAAGGTTGCTGTTATCACTGGCGCAGCAAGCGGCATCGGGCGCGGACTGGCGGAACGGTTCGCAGCAGAAGGTATGAGGGTCGTCATCGCTGATGTTGAAGACCAAGCGTTAGCCGAACTTGAAGCGGACTTAAAAACTAACGGGGCAACTGTTCTCACCGTCAGGACGGATGTCTCAAACGCCGCCGAGGTCGAAAACCTTGCGGTGCAAACGCTGGACACTTTCGGCGCGGTGCATATCCTCTGCAACAATGCTGGTGTTGTCTGTAGTCGTCCTATCTGGGAGCATACCCTTGCCGATTGGGAATGGGTGTTGGGCGTTAACCTGTGGGGCGTAATTCACGGTATCCGGGCATTTGTGCCACGTATGCTTACACAAGGGGACGCGTGCCATATCGTAAATACGGCTTCTATTTTGGGGTTGGTAGGTGGGAGCGGCGAAGGCATCTATAAGGTAAGCAAACATGGTGTCGTCGCGCTTTCCGAAACCCTCGCCGATGAATTGGCACAGAAAGGTGCTAATATTCAGGTACATGTACTTTGCCCGGGATGGGTCCGCACAGGTATTCTGGATTCCGCCCGAAACCGTCCGGACACATTACAAAATCCAAAAGTGGAAACGCTCCCACGTCAAGAAACCATCGGTGGTTCTCGAAACGTCCGCGCCGAGATGGAGGCGGGGATGTCCCCCGCAGAAGTAGCCGAGCATGTCTATAACGCTATCCAGAACAGCACCTTCTATATTCACACACATCCTGAGCACAAAGCATGGATTCGCCAGCGTATGGAGCGTATTCTTGCATAGTTTCTGCGTTAAAATATAGAAAGTAAAATGTCTCTTTTTTCTTGACAAAAAAGTGGAAGAGGTGTGAAATATTAAAAGAGGGGCGATGTGGGTCGCCCCATACCAACCAAATGAACTGAGTAAATTTGGTCATTTTGTGTCGGCATTCTTATTTTAAACTGCTCGCCATAAAATGTCAACCCAATTTTTATGGAGGAAAAAATGGCGATAAAAGACGGATTTTTCGTTGCGGATTGCGTTGAATTTATGAGTCGTATGGATGAAGGAGTCGTTGATTTGACTGTGACTTCTCCGCCTTACGATAATTTACGGGATTATAAAGGTTATTCGTTTGATTTTGAGAATATTGCAAGGCAGTTGTATAGGGTGACAAAGTCGGGTGGAATTATTGTTTGGGTAGTTGGCGATAAAATTAAAAAAGGTCGCTCACTTACCAGTTTCCGGCAAGGTCTGTTTTTCCAAGAAATTGGTTTCCAAATGCACGACGTTATGATTTATCAGAAGAAAAACACGCCTTTTATGCGAAGTAATGCCTACACGAACTGCTATGAATTTATGTTCGTGTTATCAAAAGGGAGGCCAAATACCTTTAATCCGTTAAAGGTCGAAACAGCCAGACATGGACCAGAAATGCTTGTCTATAACAAAAAATCTGATGGTATAAACAAAAAGACGCTCAAGGAGCTGAAAAAGGAAAAGACACGTACTAACATTTGGTCCTATGCTGTCGGTCTTGGAGGCACTACAAGCGATAGGATAGCTTTCAAACATCCAGCCGTTTTCCCCGAAGGGTTAGCGGAAGATCACATTTTGTCTTGGACAAATCCAGGAGATCTTGTGTTTGACCCTATGTGTGGAAGTGGCACAACAGGAAAAATGGCACTCATACACAGACGCAGATTTATGGGGGTTGACATTTCCGAAGAGTACATTGCCATCGCAAAAAAACGTATAGAAGCACTAAACTTAGAAATGCTATGAAAATAGATGATTTTGTTATTGCAACACAACCTATCAATGGAATTGTTGTGAATTCCGTTGGGATAATCAATTCAATTTGTGAAAAAGGTGTACAGGTCTATTTCATTGGGAGAAATGAGGTCGTAATAGCACCATTTAATTCTCTTCAAGTTATAAATATTGGTGAAACTGGAGAGGAGTACTCGGTCAAAATTTGCAACGTCTGTCACATTCTCAAACCAAAAGATGAGTTTGACAGAAATCAAACCAATGCCAGCGGAAGACCTACCACACGCCCAAGTTGTAAAAACTGTCGGAAAGTTATTGAGGGAGAAAAAATGCCGACATCAGAGCGGAGGAAGATGAATGCAAGACGACCGTCGGATCAAACGGTTTTTATATGCCCCATCTGTGAGAAACGGACAATTGTAGACGTAACTGCAAAGATTGTTGCTGATCACGACCACGACACAGGAGAAGGACGCGAGTGGATCTGTGATAGTTGCAACACCGGTTTAGGTAGATTCAAAGACAACATTGCGATTTTAGAAACGGCTATTGAATATCTGAAACGTTTTGAAGACGATGAATCAGAGGATTCGGATTCACAATAAAGTGTAGAGTTATTATCTTTTGGAGGGAATCTATATTATGAGAACGAAAATCACGTTTTCGACAATTAGTTTTGTGATGTTGCTGATCGCGAGTTTATCCTTTTCCACATCGGTTTTCGCACAGCAGGCACTGGAGAATTCTATAACAAAAGACATCCCGTTGACGCATCCACATATTGATGGTGATGGTGTGCTAACGTTAGACCTATCTAAGGATTTAGGGCTAACCGCCGACAAAGTTGTTGAATTCGTCAATGCTCTATCTGTATCTGCAGGAGAGACTGGGACACTTGAAGTTGCTACTAAGGGTGGTACAATTGCACTGCTGAAACCAGCAAATTCTTCCATTCATCCCAAGGCACTTGTCCTTCGCGAGATCAAAACTGAACTCGTAGCAGAAGTAGCGGGCGTGGATGGTAAAGATGAAGAGTTTATATTTCGATTGACACCGCAACCTTTTCCAGACGAATCAATTATCCAGATTAAAAAAGTTGTCTTAATTAAGCTTTACAATACGACCAAAAGTCGAATCAACCTCCAGGATTGGCAAATTCGATTCACCTCTGGTGTGAACCCCGATGCAACAACTGAAAGGGTTATTGACACAATGAGCAATGTGGATGAAAAGACTTGGGCGCATGGCAAACAGCACGATGCACAAAATATATTCTCTGTAAAGAGTCTCATAATGTCTCGTCAGATTGATTTTAAGCTTCTTACCGATCCAATGAAGACAAAGGATGAGCAGTTATCAGCTATTTCAGATGGCACTCTGCAGACAGGTTGGAATATCAACATGAAGCCTGTTAAGCCTGAGCCGGTTGGGAATGGATTACCCCAATGGATTGAAATTTACAACCGCAAGGATGGAGCAACAACAATCCGGGTTGAGATGCGTGAAACTGATGAACCTGTAGTTCCCCCTGAAAATCCAGAAGTCATTATTGATCCTGCACCGCCAACTGAAGATTTCTAAAAGAATTAAGCAAGACTCGTTTTGTAATTTTTCTACAGGGGCGGTGCTTCTGTGCCGTCCCTTTTAGTTCGGTTTGAAGCGTCGCTGTCCTTATAGTTTCTCTTTTAAGAAACTGAGTGCCTCGTCAAGAATCAATAAGAAGAAACCTCCGTAAATTATTATTACGGCTTCAAAACCAGACAGTCCGACACCGTTTGTGATTGATGCAATAACAACAAGCAGCATTAGGATATAAATAACGGCTTGTCTGAAAGTTCGCATGATGTCTCCTTGTTAAGTCAAATCAAGCACACTCCGTGCGACTTCACCTTTTGCCAAAGCCTCAAATGCATCGTTAATCCCTTCCAGGGGATAGGTGCGCGTGACGAGTTCGTCCAGTTTGAGTTGTCCGCCTTTATAGAGCGAGACCAAACGCGGGAAGTCCACATGTGGGCGCGCGGTTCCATACATCGAACCGATAACCATTTTCTCCGGCATCAGCATCCGTGCGTCGAATTCGACAGGGGTGTTCTCGGGTGCGTGTCCGACGAAAACCGTCAGACCTCTGCTCCGTGTGCAGAGAATCGCTTGCCGGAATGTTTCACCGATCAACCCGATTGCCTCAAACGCATAATGGACACCACGTCCATTCGTAATTTCCCTAATCTGTTCTACGGGGTCTGCTTTGGCGGCGTTAACGGTGTGGGTGGCACCGAACTGCCTACCGAGTTCAAGTTTGTTGTCGAGTACATCGACTGCGATAATCGGTTCGCCGCCAGAAAGGGCAGCACCTTGGATGCAATTGAGTCCGACCCCACCGCATCCGAAGACAGCGACTGAACTGCCGGGCGCGACTTGTGCTGTATTGATAGCCGCACCAACACCCGTCATTACGCCACACCCGATGAGCGCGGCTTGGGCAAACGGCATGTCCTTATCGATAGGAACAACTGCATCCTGTGGGACAAGCGTCTCAGTCCCGAACGTTCCTAATCCGGACATCTGGTCTATCTCTCGTCCACTCGATTTTATAGCCGGTTTGCCTGATCCGTCAGCGGGAAGCGCACACAAATTCGGATATCCTTTCTGACACATCTCACAGTATCCACAGTTCCGTTTCCATGAAAGGATAACATGATCGCCGACTTCCACTTGAGTTACATCGCTTCCGATCTCTTCTACAACACCAGCACCTTCATGTCCCAGGATAACAGGTAACCTGACGAAGGGCCAATCCCCCTTAACGACATGCCAATCGGAATGACAGACACCACTCGCTACCAATCGCACCCGTACCTGATTCGCACTTGGACGCGGTAGGTCAAACTCTTCAATTTTTAAATGCGTGTCGGTTTCGTATAATACTGCAGCTTTCATGGGGTTCCTCCGAAGTTTTATATGGCGAGATCCAATCTACTTTCGCTGAAAATAGAGGCTGTCCTGAAGGAAAGGGATTAAAGCAAAAGTTATTGCTTGCGTGTAATTTTGGAGTCTATCTATTTCTCCGTTTGTAAAGAATCCGCTGGCACTCTGTTTCTCTTTTGTGTTGGTATCTTTCGCGAGTTCATCAATAATGTGTGCTAATTCGATACCTGCCAAAAATTTCTCTACGATCCAGTCAGGCAATTCGTACAATCCACTCGTGCTGAAACTGTCTCGGTGCTGCGAATCCAGTATATGGATGACGGTAAATTGGAACCACCTTTTGTGCAATTGAAGGACTCCACCTTCAATGCCGACAAAAAAGTCAGCATTGAGGCACTGTTCATCGTTGATCCGTTTTGCGTGTTCCGCACGGTTCTTGGCACCTGTGAATGTGTCTTCATTAAAAGGCTGGACGGAAACGCCAGAATCGACACGTAATCCCTTGATCTCCACAGGTTTGAAAAATTTTGAAAAACTTCGTCTCGCACTCTCAATTTTTACTTTGTTTTCTGAACCGATTAGAATTTTAGTGGGGGTCATAGGTATCATTATATCACCTTTAGAAAAAGATACAAAGCGGATTTTAGATTGACATCTGTCCCCTAAAAACGGTATAATAAACAGGTGAAGTGGGTTTCTATAGGAAATCTGCAAGCTGCCCTTAAAAAATGTGAAAGAGGAGAATTAACGTGTTTCGTTTTAACTTGCCTCGCAAGTTTATACTAAAAGGTCAGAGAATCGCGTTCGTTGGTATCTGCGTTCTTGCTATGTTTTCGTGTGGGAGCGGCGTGATTCAGAATTTTGAGGGCATCCAACTTCAATCGGACCCGCGCGTTGACAGGATCGATCTACGGATTTATCTGGTTGACAAAAATG
This sequence comes from Candidatus Poribacteria bacterium, assembly GCA_026702755.1. NCBI lineage: Bacteria > Candidatus Poribacteria > Candidatus Poribacteria bacterium. The sequence continues at coordinate 27,817 of JAPPBX010000120.1, forward strand.
GAATACCGCTGATATGGAACCAAAGCATTCTCAGCCCAAGTGTCGGCGTGAGTACGATCTCTGAGGCGGACTTTACCACCAGTGCCCAAGTTTACTCCATGCGCAATGGGGTGCAACATAAAAAGGTCTACGATGGACGACTCATTGATCTCCGTTGGTCTCAGGAACTCAATCGACTCGATCGGCTCATGACCGCAGAGATTCCACGCTACTTAATAGAGGAAGATCCAGAGCGCGATACACCTTTAGGGATCATCACCGTTGAAATCCAGACGGAAAAACAGGGGCCCTTCTCGGATACCTTAGAAAGAACCGCCATCTACAAGTATTAAGATGGTTGTCAATTATCGGTTACAAGAGGATTCTGTTAGACGAGGGGAAACGCCCAAGCAAAAACACCTCCTAACTGAAAACTGACCACTGAAAACTACTAAAAAAATATGCCTATTCACACGCAGGACTACCGACATTGGGAAGGAAAACTCAACCCCAGCCATTATACACGCTGGTGGATTATTGCAAAAGCAGAACTGAAACTGCTTGCACAACGCAAAATTGTCCGACTCATCGTTGCTATTCCGCCCGTAATCTACATCTTGGCTCACGCCGTAATTATCTATATCGTTAATCAGTTTCCAGGTTCCGTGCTTCCAATCAACATTGACGTTGTATTTTTCAAAAATTTCCTATTTAACGCCTCACTTTTCATCGCACTGATTGCTGTTTTTGGGGGGTCCGGGTTAATCGCCACGGATCTGAAGAACAACACGCTCTCCCTTTATCTATCCAAACCGATTTCATGGATCGATTACCTTATAGGGAAATTTGCTGTCATGGGTATATTGCTTAGCTGTCTTACACTGATCCCAGGGCTTTTGTTGTTTCTTGAACACGTGCTGTTAACCGATACCTCCTTTCTAAAAGAGAATTATTGGATGCCTTTTTCAATCATCGCCTATTCCATAATTATCATCCTCGTTTCCAGCCTGTTGATGTTGGTGTTTTCATCGCTCACCTCAAACTCTCGCTATGCCATAATAGGCTTCTGCGCTGTGTGGTTCGGTACGCCTGTTATCTATGAAATCCTCAAAGTCATTACACGCACCAGCAAAGTGGCTTTAGTGTCTATTTGGGCGAACTACGATATTCTCGGCACAGCCCTATTTGCCGTTTCACGTAACTATGCCGTGCATTGGGTCTGGGCACTCCTCACCCAAGTTGCCCTGATAGCCCTCTGTATCTTCGTTCTTCACCGTCGGATCCGCGCTGTCGAAATTGTTAAGTAACTATTGCATCGCGATTCGGAGATCGCTCCTACGGGTTACCGTAATCTGGCACCGTTCGCATCCCACATCTCAGACTCCGAATAAACTTGCGGCGGCGTTAGCGGTGTTAGCGTTGGCACCCAGTCCGCGCGGAATTGCTGAACCAATCGTACTGCGTTCTGGTAGGCGATCTGTTCCTTCGTTTGATCGTCAATCTGTGCAGATTCGATCTGTGCTTGGACGAGCCGAAAATCGTAGTACGGCAGATCGCTGCCGAACATAATTCTATCTTTGTTGAGATTATTGACGAGATGCACGAGATCCCAACTTGCATCTGCGCCTTCCGGTTTTTGCGCGACATCAAACCAGATATTCTCCTGTTTTCCACACTGCTCGATAGCATCAAGATGCCCCGCTTTGTTCATTGAAACATGCCCGATGATAAACGTTATTGACGGGAACCTTCGGGCGTAAGCAGCAATATTTTGAGTGGAACCTGCCTGATGGAGTAGACATAGTCCATTGTGCATCGCTACCACTTCCAAGAATCCGTAGAGTTCACCACCGAGTGAATGTCCAGAGAGTCCCGGATGGCACATAAATCCGACTAAGCCATCTTCCTGCATGGCTCTATCTAATTCGTCACAGCCTGCCTGCTCGTGTCGAACTTCGGCCATCCCAAGTCCAATCGGAAAGCGTTCTGGATACAGCCTGCATGCATTGGCGATTGTCTCGTGTTGCGCGCGTGTATCCAGAACGCCACGTGCCTGTGGGGAGCCGCCTGTTGGGCACGGAATCGCCCCGATAACGTTGGCGGAAGCCATCCGCGCGAGACAGCGTCCGACACTCTGACCCACAGTCGGTGCGCGTGATACCGTCATGCCGATATGACAGTGTACATCAAAATACGGGTACATAGGTTATCCTTTCGGAAGAGATTAAAATTCCGGGACAGGTGCGTATGTATTAAAACCGTCTGTCCTATCTTCACCTTGCAGCAGATAAATATGGTGCTTGCGCCGCCACTCCGCACCCGGATAACGAACATTCGCAGGCATGTAGCGCATTGTATAGCCACATCGCCGTTTCTGTGAGACGTTCGGGCTGGAGTTGTGGATGGTCCACGCATCGTGAAAATGAGACTCACCGACTTCCAATTCCAAATTGACCACTTTTGATGTATCGAGGTCTGCCTCCACAACTTCGCTTCCGAAGAGATTATTTGTGCGATCAACCTCTTCATAGCGACGATCACGTAATCTGTGGCTGCCGGCGATGACGCGCATACAACCGTTTTCAACCTTCGATTCATCCACGGCTAACCACATTGTGATAACGTGCATCGGATCAAGAGACTTACCCCAGTAAACACCGTCTTGGTGCCATGGAACTGCCATGCCATCGTGTTCCCGTTTGCTGATGAAATGGCTCGACCAGAGGACAATATCCGGTCCGATAAACCGTTCGATGACTTTCAACACCCGTGGATGCGTCAGGTATTTGAACAAAAAGGGATGCTCGAAATGCGGTACATCCATCTGTTCTGGACGTCTACCTTCCGGCAGATTCTCAATCATCTCGTCCACGTAGTCTCGGAGTGTATCCAACTCCTCTTTCGTGAAGATGCGTCCAAATGTAATATACCCATTTTCGTTGTAAAATTCGACCTGCTCGTCAGAGACACTCGTTTCCAGTTGCCAATCCATTTTTCTTACCTCCAAGATTATGTTAGATTTTGGCACAAAAGTGCCTCGGATGTCAAGCAATTTTTCAGTTTCCAAGTCCATTTAACTCTCCGTTTTAGGTAGAGCGTCGGGATCCAGGAATCCGTCTTACTGAAGAACTGAACTTGACAAATCGCTGTGCTTGTGATAGACTTTCGGTTATGAAGATTATAGTTGCGCCTGATTCATTCAAGGGGAGCGTGAGTGCGCTTGAAGCCGCGTATGCAATCGAGCAGGGACTCCGTCGCGTGTTTCCCGATGCCGTTATTGAAAAAATTCCGATGGCGGACGGTGGCGAAGGGACGGTGCAGTCGCTCGTTGATGCCACCGGTGGGCATATTCAAACACATCGTGTGGTTGCGCCTCTCGAAAACGAGGTTGACGCGCAATTCGGTATCCTTGCAGGTGAAGAAACCGCTGTCATTGAGATGGCATCTGCCTCCGGTCTCACACTTGTTCCAGCGGATAAACGTAATCCACTTCGCACGACGACCTACGGCACTGGACAACTTATCCGCGCTGCTTTGGAAGCAGGATGCAGACGCTTAATCATCGGTATCGGTGGGAGTGCTACAAACGACGGTGGTGCCGGAATGGCGGAGGCACTCGGTGTACGATTACTGGATGCCGACGGCGCGCAGATTCCGCGCGGTGGGGCAGGGCTTGGACAGTTAGCGTCGATAGATATAACGGGTTTACACCCCGCTATCGCTGAAACCGAAACAGTCGTCGCGTGTGATGTCAACAACCCTTTGACCGGTCCCGATGGTGCATCGCACGTTTATGGACCGCAGAAGGGTGCTACGCCTGAAATGATTGAAACCTTGGATCAACATCTCGCACATTTTGACTCCGTCTTGACGCGGACTCTCGGAAAGTCCTTCAATGATGTTCCGGGCGCGGGCGCGGCTGGTGGGTTAGGTGCAGGGTTGATGGCATTTCTCAACGCGGAATTGCAACTCGGTGTTGATATTATGATTGATGCCGTTAACCTTGAAGAACGGGTGAAAGGTGCGTCCGTTGTTTTCACGGGTGAAGGGCAACTGGACTTTCAGACAGCGTTTGGGAAAACACCTGTTGGGGTTGCAAAGGTCGCGAAGGCACGTAATATCCCTGTCATTGCGATTGCTGGCGGCATCGCTGAAGGGGCTGAGGCGGTTTACGACGCAGGTATTGATGCAATGTTAGGCATCGTCCAAGAGCCGATGTCTCTTGAAGAGGCCGTCGGAGACGCGTCGCGGTTGATCGCTGACACAGCAGAACAGGCTGCACGGTTAATTAGAATTGGCCAGGGTGAACTTTTTAGGTAGGTTAAGGCTAAGGTAAAAGAAAAATGGGAAGGGCGGAAGGATGGAAGAGTTTGACTGGAAGGATGGAAGCGTGAAAGAATGGAAGCACTCCATCTTTCCATTCTTCCTTTTTTCCATCCTCTTTTTCCAATCAATATACATCTTACGTTGGCAATACCGGCGTGTCTTTCATGAAATCGTCCGTCTCGATTTGCCACATTTGCATATCTGCAGCAAGAGACCGAATGCGGTCAGCATGCTCAGGTAGATCGGCAAGGTTTGTTGTCTCCCAAGGATCCTCAACTAAATCGAAAAGTTGAATGCAATCTGTACCTTTACCCGTTTCTTTGGAGATATAATAGCGGATGAGTTTCCAACGTCCATCGCTGATAGTGCGATGGATGTCTCTATACGCCGCGAAGACTGTCGCTCGGACCCGGTCTACACAGCCTTCCATCAGTGGGGCTAAACTCTTTCCTTCAGTCGTATCTGGGCATTCAACATTGGTCAGGTCGCAGACAGTGGGAAAGACATCGTACAGATAGGTCAGTGCATCGACTGTTACGCCTTCTGGAACTCCTGGACCCGCGAATATCGATGGGACGCGAATGCTGTGGTTGTAGAGATTCTGTTTGCCGAGCAGACCGTGTTGTCCGACAGCGAGTCCGTGGTCGGCGGTGTAGATGACTATCGTGTTATTGAGCTGTCCGGTGGCTTCCAATGTGCTGAGCACGCGCCCCATTTCAGCATCCATGTGGGTAATCATCCCGTAATAATCGGCGATGTGTTGTTGAACGATCTCAGGGGTGCGTGGGAATGGTGCTAATACTTCGTCTCGGATACGCATTTCGCCATTGTCGAATGGGTGTTCTGGAACGAAGTTTTCCGGGACAGGTATATCCTCTGGTGGATACATCGTCGCGTATTCTCCAGGTGCTGTTCTCGGATCGTGTGGTGAAGTAAATGAGAGGTAGAGGAAAAATGGATCCGTTTCGTCGTAGTTTTCTATAAATTGCACGGCGGCATCTGTAAACAATTCTGTAGAAAACTTTTCTCCAATGTACCTGTCGTCATTCGGATATTTTCCTGTCGGATCGAAATCGAAAACGGGTACTTTATATTGATCGCTCATGCCACCAAAGAAGATCTTAGCACCCTCATCGAAACTATTGGTAAACGTTTGTCGGTCGTTGTGCCATTTGCCGCTAAAAAATGTATGATACCCCGCCTCGCGCATGACCTGTGGCCAAACCGCCAAATCGGGGTTAAGCTGGTTTCCACCGCTACGGAACAGGTTCGCGCTGGTAAGGACAGCCGCGCGGCTTGGTACACAGACCGCGCCAACGAGGGAACCCATGATGTGTGTTTGGCGAAAAGTCGTTCCACGCGTCATGAGTGAATCCAGGGTCGGTGTTTTCACGGTCGGGTCGCCCATGCCGCCAATGGCATCCCACCGATGGTCGTCGGCGATCATGAAAAGAATATTCGGTTGTGAGGACATATTTTTAATTTTTCCTTGCGGTTCGGTCAGGTGGGTTTTACTTATAAAGTGCCTCTCCGTAGATCCGTTCTCCAAATGTAAAGCATTCTCACTGCGAAGCAAAATTATGCCATTTAAGGCATAATTTCATTACGAGCTACGGGTTGTGAGGCTACCAAAAAAGAAACATCAAAATTACCAAACAGAGTTGAAACCTAATCAGAAACCACCGCGTAATGAAATGGAGCGGTGACCAGGAGGCCATAGTTAAAAGAATGAAAATTGCTACGATTGAACAATTCTACCCACGTCGCCGGATGCGCCTTGTGAAAATTACAACGGACACCGGTATTGTCGGATGGGGAGAAACTACGCTTGAAGGTAAACCCAAAAGTACTTGGGCGGCTGTTGAAGAACTTGCCGACTATTTTATTGGTAAAGATCCGTTACGTATTGAACACCACTGGCAGCACGTTTATCGCTCTGCCTTTTTCCGAAGTGGGAATATCCTCATGTCTGCCTTGTCCGGTATTGATCAGGCGTTGTGGGACATCGCTGGTAAATATTACAATGTGCCTGCCTACCACCTCTTAGGGGGTGCTGTGCGAGACCGTATCCGCGTCTATGCACACTGGGGCATCGGCAGTTTAACGGACGAAGGCAAAGCGGCTGCCAAAGAACGCCTTGAATTCTTACAACAGAAAGGCGGTTACACAGCATTTAAGAGCGGTCCCGGCGGCAAGTGGCGTGGACATGAACCTCCCTCGGTGATTGATGAATTTGTAGAACGCGCCTATCTTATGCGCGAGTGGGTCGGTCCTGACGTTGAACTCGCCTTTGATTTCCACGGTAAGATGACACCTGCTCTTGCGGTTGAGATTTGCCATGAACTTAAAGGGATGCGTCCGATGTTTGTCGAGGAACCTATTCCGCAGGAAAATGTTGACGCGCTCAAACTGGTATCCGACCATGTGCCGTTTCCGATTGCGACGGGAGAACGGCTGCTCACCCGTTGGGGGTTTCGCGAGATTTTTGAGAAACAAGCGGTCGCTTACCTACAGCCCGATACTTCACACACTGGTGGCATTACTGAACTGAAAAAGATTGCGAACACGGCGGAGATTTATTATATGCATATCGCTCCGCATTGTGCGATTGGACCGGTTGCCTTTTCTGCTTCCCTTCACGTCGATGCCGTTGTGCCGAATTTCCTGATCCAAGAACAGATTGACGCCGGGTTAGGGGACGGTCTATTCACCGAGGATTGGCAGGTTACAGACGGACACATTGAATTGCCAACAAAACCCGGACTTGGCTTTGAGATTGACGAAAAGGAAGCGGAACAAACGCTTGATACCTACCCTGAAGAACTCGGCGGCGAGTACTATTATGACACCGATGGCAGCGTAGCGGATTGGTAGAGTTTGGCTGTCGGAAACCGTCAGCAATGAGTAGGCGAGGTTTTCAACCTCGCCATCAAAAAATTGGAAGATTTTTCTTGTAACTCGACCTACGCTTTAAACGACCTGTTTGCGGTTTGCAACGTAAGGCGGTTCCAACATTAATTTCTGGTCTTCGTCCGACATCAGGTTGCGAAGTTCGTCGTCGTATCTGCCTTGACCCCATGAGGCGTGCCCTGGTGAATACTTGAACAAAATCGAGCGTCGCTCGTGCGATGCAATCCACGGGAGCGTGCCGTGTGTCAATGCCTCCGTGAAGATGACGACATCTCCGGCTTTCTGATGCACCGGTGCCATACAAGTTTTGTTGTCTACCACCGGTCGGAACTGCGACGGACACGGGTAGTTGCTCTTGTGGCTGCCGGGGATACAACAGAAACCGCCATGCTCCGGAAGCATATCGGTTAGTGCCCACGAGGCGACAGTTAACCCATTATACATCCGATCATTTCGGAAGACATAATACTGCGCTGGGTCATAAGGTGTACCACCGCCGTGGAGTGTCCCGCCCGGATTGCCTTCTATCATTAAGATGCCGTAGACGTGATCCAACCGAAATTTTGGACCGACAATCTCTGCTAAAAATGGCATGATACGCGGGTGATTAAGGAGTTTCCGAAACGCGTCGTTCTCCCAATTCAAGAAGCCACCAAATCTCTGTGAATAGACATCATCGTCTACTGGAGCTGGATAGTCTTGGGCATCGATGAGGGCGTTCAGTTCCGAGAGTTCGTCTGCCCCCAAAACGTTTTCGATGTTGACATATCCCCATAAGTCGAATAGGTATTTTTCTTCGGGGCCCATTAAGACACCTCCGTTAAAGGTAGCAGGCACACGCCGTGTGCCGTAGTCTCTGTCTTACTGATGTGCCGAGCGCGAAGTGGGTTCAAGCCGTGTAACAACGATTTGTTCTCTGTCGATCAGTTCGCCGACGCGCGGTGAGATTTCGTTTACCCACCGGTCATCTTCATAAACGGCTGCGTAGAGTTGTTCTCGCTGCGCTTCACTCTCAAAACGGCGAATCCAGACGTAAAGATCGTCCTCTTCTTCACCGATAAAACTACCAATCACAACCATCCCTTTAGAAATCTGGAACGGGAGGATCGTTTCTTCCATGTATTCCACCCAGTTTTCGTGTTGACCGGGTTTCGTTCTATACTGTCGTAGTTCAAAAAAAGCCATAAAAATCTCCTTTTAATAGCGGTCAGTTGTCAGTCGTCAGCGGTCAGTCAAGAGAGCGTTGTGGTAAGTAAAATGTTCGCAATTGCCACACGCGTTACTGACTGCTGAAGGTTTCCGACAGCTTCCGATAGCCATTTTACGTTAGGTCCGGTTATAGCCGTAGCTTTTGCCTGTAATTTCAAAAAGTGCTGCTGCTGCTTGGAAGTGAATTTCTGCATCCTGGTCTTGAAGAATCAATTCCAGGAGGGACACTGCGTTGGCGTTTTTCGCCTCACCGAGTGCTTTGATAGCATCAAGTTGGAAGCCTCTTGTGACTTTGGCTTCATACAACGCGGTTAATTTTGCTACCAACGCGTTGACCGCCTTGTCTGTTCCAATCTTGCCCAATGCGCGCGATGCATCGCGACGAATCTCCACATGATTGTCATCGTTGTTCATCACTTCGATAAGTGCGTCAGTTGTTGTAATGTCTGTCAATTCACCAAGCCCTTGAGTTGCTGCTCGACGGACATCCTTATTGACTTCGGTTTCACCCTTCATCATCTGAACGAGTTCTGGTATGAGTTCACTGATTCCAGCTTGCCCAATGCTAAGTGCTGTGGCTTTTCGGGTATCCACATTCGGATCGGCTAATCGTTGTTTAAGTTGTGAGATGTCCAAAGTGAAGTCATCTGTATCACACCTGCCCAAGGCAACCATTGCAGCATTTTTGACAGCGACATCTTCCCATTCATCTTCAGCTCGGGCAGCCATTTTTGGTGCGACAAACGCCGGTAGGTCGAGTTTTTTAGCGGCGTTGACAAAGACCTCCCAACTCCAGTTCCGTTTCAAATCGTCTGCACCAATGGCTTTTCTGTTTACAGCGTCCTCAAGGGCGACAATATATTCAGTGTCGTCAACAAGTCGTCTCCCGACGGCTTCCGCTGCGCGTGTACCACCAATTTCCCCCAGTGCTATTGCGGCTTTTGTCCGTGCGGAAGCGTTCGCTAATGCTGCTGTACCCGTATCCATAACTATCCGCTTGTCTTCCAAAATAGCGATGAGTTTAGGTATTGCCGCTTTGCTTTCGAGTTTACCCAGAGCAACAATAGCATTTTTCGAGATGTTTCCGATTCGGCTGTCTAAAGCGCGAAGCAACACAGCTTCGATTTCTTTATTAGTGGTGACACCAATGTTTCCTAATACTGCAACTGCTGTGTTTCGGACTGCATCCGTTTCCAAAGGGTTTTCAACCATGGTTATCAGTTTAGAAACGGCTTTTGCATCCTTAAGTTTCCCAAGGGCAGCCGCTGCTTGCAATCGAATCTCAGCGTTTTCGTCCTCAAGTGCAGCCAGCAGTGGTGCAGAGGCACGTTCATCTTTAAGGGCTCCAAGCGAAAACGCTGCCGCGGCACGAATGGATTTCATTTCATCTCTGTTTTCAAGAACGGCTATTAAGGGTTCAACTGCCTTGCGTTCTTTAAAGCCACCTAACGATTCTGCAGCACGCCTTCGGACGACATAACTCGGATGTTTCAATTCTTCGAGCATCGCATCAACAGCGACTTTTTTCGCAGTCGCCCCGAGAATATGAACGAGTGCCCATCGAGTCCACTCATCATCTGCAGATTTAAGAGCATTGAGCGCAAATTCCGCTGTTGGGATGTTTCCATCTTTGATTAATGCACCGATAACCTGAGCTTGAACAGATTGCACTTCGTATCCATCATCAAAACTTCCTAAGCCCTTTTTAACGATGTCAACAAGCCCTTTATCCCCGGCTTGAATCTCTCTGAGTGCGACTGCTGCCTGGAGGCGGGTTGTTTCATACTTATCGCTACGTAGGACATCTAACAGCGGATCCACAACCTTTTGCCCTTTTATTTTCCCAAGAGCAATAGCGGCTTCCTGTCGGACAGCACCTTGCTTATCTTTCTTCAAAGCAGTAACAAGGGGGTCAATTGTGGCATCACCCTTGACTTCACCGAGTGCCCATGCGGCACTTTGTCGCACCGTTGCCCGTCCGTCGTCCTCAAGTGCGCGAACGAGGGGTTCTATCACAGTATCGCCTTTGATGATACCGAGTGCGCGTGCGACTTCACTCCGCACGAGACTTGGGATCGGTTTGAGTTCACCCCATGTCCGGTAGTTTGCACGCGGATAGTCAGGGGTCCACTGGATCTGGAAGGAATCGACCTGTGTTCGGAGGGCATCAAGCGTTTTATACTCACGTTTCATGTGCCGCTGAAAGTCTGAGATTTCGTCAAACTGTGTAGACAATACCCAGATTAACACTGGAATGCTTTCAGTGGCTTGGATTCGACTCAGTACCTTGACAGCGTTGGAACGTATGACAGGGCTGGTTTCGTCACTGAACATCAGAAGTAGCATCGATTGTGTCGCTTGTTCAGGTTTGAGTTGCCAGAGTGCCTCAATAGCGGCGGTACGCACAGTTTCACGCATCTGTTTGTCCATTGCCATGATAATCAACTTTTGGACGGCATCTTCTGTAGATACGTTGATTTTTCCAAGTGCTTCCGCTGCTTGCGTCGCTGTGGTATCGTCATAAGAGAGTGCGTTCGTAAGAGCGATGACTGTCCTGTTATTCTCACCACGTGCCCGCATATTACCGAGCCCAACGGCTGCAATTGCCTTTACCTCTTTATATGGATCGCTGTCCAATGCCTCAATCAGTGGAACAATTGCGCGCCGGTCACCGATTTGCCCGAGCGCATCAGCGACCTTGACCCGAATTTCATCTGTCCCGTTTTTGAGCGCGTCAATCATCGGTAGAACAGCAACACCGCGCATCTCGACGAGTGCCGCCAACGCTTTATCTTGCAACTCTTCGTTTGCTAGCTCGTCTATCAGTGGCTCTACTCCATCCTCCGATTTAAGCAACCCGAGTGCTTGAATCGCGGCGGATAAGGTTCCAATCCTATATTTTTTCATCCACAAACCGTCAATATAAGCACTTGCGATGTATTGGTATTCTGTGGTGAAGCCGGTATCCTCATCGGGGATGAGGTTTCGCGCTTTCGTGTCCAATATTTCAAGTAGCGGCGCAGTGGCGGGTTCCCCGATACGATTGAGCGCATCTATGGCTGTATTTTTGACATAACTGTTTGGATCTGCGAGCAATCTGATAAGATCGGGGATAGCGTTTTCCGCTTGGATGCTTCCGAGTAGTTTTGCGGCGTGCATCCGAACCTGCGCGCTGTTGTTTCTGAGAGCGAGTTGGAGTCCCGGCACAATAGATGCAGGGTCGGAGACTGCCCTCATCGATTGCTCAAGCGCAACGATTGCCCTATACGCGACCTCCGGTGCGTTTCCAATGTTAGCGAGTACTTCTTCAAAGACCGGAATGAGTTCGGGGTTCCGCATCGCACCGAGGTGGCGTATCGCCTCTTTTTGTATTGCTGTATCCTTATGTTGTATTGCCTGCCGCAATAGTTCAACAACTGCTTCCCCATTTCCGAGTTTTGCGGTAAGGTCTGCGACAGCTGCGCGTGCTTCCGGTTGATAGCATTTTTCTGCGGCTAAAAGCCCTGTAACGACAGCAGCATCTGTGTATGCTATGAGTTCAGGGAGTAGTTCTGCGCGTTTTTCGACGGCTTGCGCAAGCGATACGGCGAAGAGTCCAGAGATAGAGTGTTGTGAGCGGACGAGTCTTTCTTGTCGATCAAGCTCGTCAGAATCTGGATCTTCCTGTAATGAGATAGCAAGGATGTCCGCAGTCAATGTATCAAGATAAGCGTTTGATGCTGCAATCGCTTCGTGCCAGCTTTCCGCTTCGGTGCGCGTCCGATTTTGTAGGAAAGCCTTCAGGTGTTGTGCCTCCTGATTTCCAGCGTCTGTTCTTTGAACGGCTGCTTCTGCAGCGGTATAATCCGCTCGAACGATAGCGGCTCGCGCTTCAATAATGTCCCTATTCTCTTTCTCACCACACCCTATTACGAGGACAATAGTTAAAATGAGTAAGAGATGGATGCAGATTTTCAATGTATTACATAAGAGATGTTGTTTCATGTTTTTCTCCTGTCGTAGCGGCAGGCGCGCTTAGCCGTTCTTCCAAGTTTTTTACTCCCCAGCGATCACGAGTTTCGTCAAGTCTGCGACAGCATGGATATTTTGCGCGATTCGGTTCAACAATGCCAATCGGTTCGTACGCAGTGCTGGTTCTTCTACCATAACTAAGACATCGTCAAAGAATGTGTCTATTGCGGGTTGTAAAATGGCGAGTTGCGTTAGCAGCTTAGCATAGTCACGTTCCTGAATATTTTCTTGGAAATGTGGTTCTGCCTCAGTGATACAGGCGTACAGCTGCTTTTCAGCAGCGTCGCACAGAAGCGCGGCATCTACAGTTTCTGGCGCGTTTGGTGGTAGAATTCTCAGCACTCGATTGAGTGCATTATATACTTCCTCAAAATTTGGTGTCAAGCGAAATTCGGCAAGAACACTGGCACGTTTGAGAATATCGATGATGTCAACATCGCCGACTGCTAAAACGGCATCGGCAAGGTCGGGGGCGTATTGCTGTGCTTCCTGCAGGATAACGCGTAGGCGTTCCTTGATGAAACCCAAAACGCTTGTTTTTGTATCGTCGGCTAATTCGACGGTGTAAAGGGAGATTGCTTCTTCAACAACAGCATCTAAAGAGAGCGGCAGTTTCCTGTCTTGGAGAATTCGGATTGTGCCAAGGGCATGCCGTCGTAGTGAGTAGGGGTCTTGTGAACCCGTGGGGCGTTCTTCTATGCCGAAATATCCGACAATGGTGTCAAGTTTGTCAGCGATGGCGAGCAATGTGCCGACTTCGGTTTCGGGCAGCGGTGTATCCGCGCCAAGCGGTTGGTAGTGCTCCGCGATGCCAGCGGCGACGGGTTCAGACTCCCCTGAGTTTAGGGCGTAATAGCTTCCGGTGATTCCCTGCAATGACGGGAATTCGATGACCATGTGGGTCGTCAAGTCTGCCTTACAGAGCCACGCTGCGCGCTCCCCATGGCTAACAGTCGTTTCTTTCGCATTTAACGCTTCCAAAATAAATCGCACCAACGCTTTGAGCCGTTCCGCTTTGTCTAAGAGTGAACCGAGTTTCGCATGAAAGACAACCGCCCCCAGACGTTCAACTTTATCGGCAAGACTGGTTTTCTGGTCTTCGCTATAAAAGAACTCAGCATCGTTGAGTCTTGCGTGCAGCACACGCTCATTCCCATGTCGAACACCGTCGATATTTCCGTCTGTTCCATTGGAGATGGTAATAAATTTCGAGGCAAGGGCAGACTCATCTTTCCACATCGGAAAATAACGTTGATGCTTTTTCATCGCGGTAATCAGCACTTCAGGTGGTATTTCCAAATGCGACTCACTGAAATTGCCAACGATGGGCTGCGGGTTTTCTACGAGATAGTTCACCGTATCCAGTAGTTCATCATCTACTTTTGGGAGACAGTTTTCAGCGTCTAAAACGTCTCTTACCTGTTTTTCAATGGTGTGCCTACGTTCTTTCGGACAGGCAATGACACCGGCATTACGCAGGTTTTCAACGTAAGCCTTTAAATCGGCAGATGCCAAAGTTATCGGTTCGGGATACAAGGAACGGTGTCCATAAGTTAACCGTCCTGCGTCTGCAGCACCGTAACTGCAGTTGATGACCTCATCCCCCAATAGTGCCACAAGCCATCGGATAGGACGCGCGAAGCGAGCGAACGCACGCGGTTCTTCGGATTTGGTTTCCCAACGCATGGTTTTGGGGAAACGGAGTTCCTCAATCCATTCGGGCAGGAGTGGTTGCAATACTTCTGATGTGGGTTCCCCCGTTTCGAGTTTGGAGGCAGCCACGTACTCGCCTCGTTCGGTATCAACGATACGCAGTGCTGAGAGTTCAACACCCTGTGTCTTTGCGAAGCCAATAGCCGCTTTGGTAGGCTCGCCGTTTTCGTCGTAGGCGATACGTTTTGGGGGGCCCACCACCTCTGTTTCTTGACTTTCTTGAAGGGTCTTTATGTCCTTGATACTGAGCGTAAGGCGGCGCGGTGTGCCGAGTGTCTCAATTTCACCAAACGAGATTCTATGATTCGTAAGGGATTCGGCTGCGATCTTATGTAGCTGCTCAAGGACAGGTGGTACGTAACTCGCGGGGATCTCTTCCGTACCGATTTCAAACAAGAGATCGGCGGTTTCAGTACTGTTAGAAACCGCACCTACCGTGGTGGAGGCTGGTTCGGTGCAGTTGGAAACCGCGCTTACCATGGTAGGAGTTGCCTCCGTGCTGAAGCGTCCCATGAGCGGATGTTCCATTTCTTCACGCTGCTTGACATACGCACGTGCGATCCGCTGTGCAAGTCGTCGCACGCGTTCAATGTAACTCACCCGTTCCGTGACACTGATGACCCCGCGCGCATCTAACATGTTGAAGGTGTGCGAGCATTTCAAGACATGATCGGTTGCCGGTAGCACTAACCCCGCATCTAAACATGCATAAGTTTCCTTCTCGTAGGTGCTGAACAGGTCAAAAAGCATCTCTACATTTGCGTGCTCAAAGTTATAAGTCGAGTATTCTATCTCGCTTTGGCGGTGGACATCACCATAGTTAACGTGTTCATTCCAGCGGATGTCAAAGAAGTCGTCAACATCTTGCAAGTAGAGTGCGATGCGCTCAAGTCCGTAGGTAATCTCGGCACAAATCGGATCGAGATCAATGCTCCCCATCTGTTGGAAGTAGGTGAACTGCGTGACTTCTGCACCGTTCCACCAAACCTCCCAACCGAGTCCAGAGGCACCGAGTGTCGGGGATTCCCAATCGTCTTCAACAAATCGGATGTCATTTTTGCGAGGGGAGATACCGAGACTATAAAGGCTCTCAAGGTAGAGGGGCAGCACGTTTTCAGGTGCTGGTTTCAGTATCACCTGATATTGATAATACGCGCCGACGCGGAAAGGGTTTTCGGCGTATCTGCCATCAGTGGGACGACGGACGGGTTCTACATAGGCTGTCTGCCACGGTTCTGGACCGAGGCATCGCAAAAAGGTTGCAGGATTGAATGTCCCTGCACCGACTTCTATATCGCACGGTTGTTGGATAATGCAGCCGTGGTCTGCCCAAAATTTCTCTAACGCTAAAATTATTTCTTGAAGAGTCATATCTGTTTTTTCTTTGCACACTCCATTTTGAATTGATTGATGCACATTTATTGTAACATAACAGGTTTCTTTAAGCAAAGGATTTTCAAGGCGTAAATTTTCATTGCATTTTCAAAGGAAAATGGGATATAATAGTTGATCAACGGATTTATTTCTCAGATGTTCTTCTGCTTTGTGGTGGAGACAAGGCATCACAAGCGTGGGATATTGAATGCGCAAAAACCTATTGGCGAGAATACAAGAAGACATACCCATGAGAGAAATGGGAAACTGGCGCGAGTACCAAATTGAAAGACTGGCTAAAGACCGGGAGGCAGCAATTGACTATCTCCAGTTGACATTGGAGGAATACCTTATTGATGGTGATTTGCCTTTTTTTCTAAAAGGACTCCAGACCTTTGTAGAATCACAAGGTGGAGTTTCTGAACTTTCCAAACGCACCAATATTGAACCTGAAATTTTCTTGGATGTGTTATCCAATGGAAATGCCCCACGGTTAGACATGCTCAGAACTATTCTGAACGCGCTTGAGTGTCGGTTATCAATTGAACCCCAAGCGCGTGTGAACATCAGTCTTGAAACTGCTACTGATTCACCGTAAGCCTGAAAATATGTAACCATAGGAGAAAAGCATGAAGCAGATCGTAAGAATCGCCTTACTCAGCCTTACGCTTTTCGGTTTCCTTGTACTCGGAAACCATACTGTGCGCGCCGAAAATCAATCCGACTCGGAGCCGAAGGTTCAACGCAGTACGAAAAAGAAACCGCAGCTCCGCCGTGCAACTGTTAAGAAACAGAAAAAGAAATCGGAGAAGAAAAGGGTGAGAAACACACGCCGTATCACCAATCTCCGGAAGACTTGGGCACGAAACCGCGCGAAACAAACGCGCCAAGACCAACGCACATCTGTGCCAGCAGAAACGCGAGTGCGTCAGCCTGCTGATCCCGCCGCTACGCTTCAACCGCAGGATGCCGTGAGGCTCGGTCTCCAATCGCCGGAGTCTGTGTTACCGCAACCGTTTTACGTCGATATACAAAGCGACGGCGATAGACACAGGCTCGATGTGGGTGTTCAGACCGAAGACGGTTCGGCTCTTAGTTTCCATGTGGCGGAAGAAGCCAGCACAGAAGGGATCACCAAAAGTGTTGGTGTGGGCGGGTCAGTCACCTTTGACGAGATGCCAGGGTTTATCACGCGGACGCGCGACATCTTATTTTATGTCCCGAAAAAGATCGGTGCCGGTGTCGTGTATTTCGGCAGAGGGGTCAAGCGTTTATTCTCGTGGTAAGTGTTAAGTCGGATATAATTGCCTCAAGTGCTACACTCACAAAGCCATTGTCTGCTATCCGCTTTTGTACTGATATAAATTCTAAACATCATTTCCCTCCGAAACGGATTCCAACCAATCAATAGCAGCCTTTTCATCTTGTTTGAGCAAAAAAACTTGTCTTAACTTTACTGATTTTGTGGTCTGAATAAACGGTAGCACTTCAAGCATTTTTGCATGGGCAGATTCTAAAATCGAATCCCGAATGAAGGTACTGGCATTTAAAATTTCAATACCGATGAGTTCACCGTCCGCGTTTAATTCGGCAGTGATATTAGGACTGAGTTCAAGACTGTTGCTTTCTGGTTCCTCGGAAATCGCCAGATGCAGTATATCCTCTTTCTCAAAGTAGACCATCTTTGTTTTATTTAAGAGTGTACCTTCCTGTCCTAATTCGCGTCAGCATATCCCCATTTTTATTGACATTATACCTTATTTTAGGATATTGTCAACTCATTTCAATAATGACCAGTCGGGTTCGTCTTCTGGGTCGCCGAGGGGACCATGGGCGTTACGAACAATGCGGCGTTGCGCGTCGTACCAGTCCATATAACTGGTTGCGGGTTGGAGTTTGTCGTTGCGGGTATCCATCAGGCTGGTGAGGGTGTTCTCCATTTTATCTGCCAACGCTTTTGCTTCGGGTTTGTCAATCAGGTTGTTCATCTGCAGCGGGTCTGTCCCTACGTTATACAGTATACGTTTGCCGTCGAGCCAGCGTGCGTAGCTGTGTGTCTTTGTGCGGACACCGCGCCACTCGTTACCATCGATGAGATAATCGTAGGTAGATCCGAAGTTCATCGTCAGGACTGCATCTTGTTCAAAGGCATCGGTTTCACCGCGCCAAGACGCTGATAGATCGTAGCCTTCCACGGTTCGAGGTGGCTGAATGTCGCACAAACCGCAGAGCGATGGAAACAGATCAACAGGGGATGTGAGTGTGTCACAGGTGCGGTGGTTTCCATCGAAAACACCGGGCAGACGCATAATCAACGGCACTTTAATGGATTCTTCATAGGGTTCTCGCTTCGCCCAGAAATTGATGCCTTGCGCGCCGCCTTGCGTTCCGTGGTCGGATCCGAAGATGAGTAGTGTATTTTCGACACGTCCCGTCCTTTCGAGATACGCCATCAGTTCACCGAGCATATCGTCCACCGTTAACGTCATTGCGAGATAGTGTCGGTAAATTTCTAACGACTGTTCTTTAACCGAATCAGGAACGTTTTTTGGGAGTTGGAGTTCAGTAGGCAGCCGATCGTAGTATTCCTGCGGTGCAAACTCATAAGGTGTGGAGTGTGCTTGATGAGGTGAGATAAACAGACAGAATGGTGTATCGTTCTCCATATCGTCCATGAATTGAAAAGCGTATCGGTTCAGGGCATCGGTTTCGTAACCCTCCCATCTTTCGTTCCGCCAGTCTGTGTCGAGGTTCACAGTGCCGTTGAAATAGTCGGTATGGAAATTGTAGCCGCGCCAATGTTGGAAACCGAGGCGATCGCGTCCTTCAGGGACGTAATCACGTCCGCCGATTTCTGGGAATGAACCGGTGTGGAGATGCCATTTGCCGACCCACGCCGTTCGGTAACCGTTTCGACTGAAAACGTCTCCGAATCCTATTTCATCGTGTCGGGTTTTGACGAAGTTAATGAGATGTCCGGTCGTTTGTGGGTGTCGTCCGGTGAGTAGCATGGAGCGGTAAGGCGTGCAGACGGGCGCAGTAGCAATCGCGTTTGAAAAAACGGTGCCTTCTTGCGCAAGTCGATCGATATGCGGTGTTTCAATCTGTGTGTCACCGTATACCGGTAACGAATAGGCACGGATCTGATCGGCGAGAAGATAAACGATGTTCGGTTTGTCTGTCATATTTTTCGTAGGGTTTGCAAGTTTCCAAAACCTGCTTTTGGCAGTGATGTTCCTTCAGGACAGGATTAGTGTGGACGAAGTTCAATCGTTCCGGTTGAGAATGAAATATTGACATCAAAATGCCTCAGAAAATTCAGACCTAATACACCATCTATAATTGAATCTTCAGGTAGATCATGGCATAAGACATCAATATTCTCAACAATCTCCCCAATTGCTGTCAGTTTCCGTACGGTAATGCGTTTCATTAACTCAATGCCACTGCCCGCGAGAATTTCCTCTTCTCTTGAGTTTGAGAGATCATATCCTAAATCTAAAGCAATTTTTGTTGGAATTGAGGTAGTTGAAACTCCAGTATCTAAAGCCACAAGTAGATCCCGGAAGTTATCCGCATTGATGCCTTCAACTTTAAGAGGTAGAACGATTAACCCAAACGAGAGATTAAAGGGAATACGCGCCATTATAATAAATAACCCATCCCTTCTGGAGGTTTACCAATATAACGTATTGCTGCACCGTCTTTGTACTGCCCGGAGGCGTTATAAATATCTGTCCGGGATTTACTATGGACTAAGACGCGTCCTGATAACAGTTCGGTATTTTCGCTATGTTTGCAATCAACGATGAAGAGCCATTCATCGGGATATTTCTGTTCCATCTCTTCAAGTGTCAAGTGCTCGTTTGCCATTTTTATCCACTCCTTCTCAAAGGGTGCTCAGAGGGTGTTAATGAATTGATACGTATCTATTATAGCATAATAACTTCTGTTTTGGCAAAGGTTTCAGCGCGCTCAGAGGTATTCGATTTTTAGTCGGACTTGGGCAGCTGGTT
Organism: Candidatus Poribacteria bacterium; assembly: GCA_026702755.1. Taxonomy (NCBI): domain Bacteria; phylum Candidatus Poribacteria; species Candidatus Poribacteria bacterium. Next base: position 47,355 of record JAPPBX010000120.1, read on the forward strand.
CACAAATTCTCTGATAAGAGGGATTCAAGGGAAAATAAAAAGAAAAATTAAAGTCGGTCAAATTCGTCTGGTGTTAACCCCGCGTGTCGTAGAATAGTCCGCAACGTTCCAACTCGGATTTCACGATGATTTGGAACCATCACTGTCCGAACTTCATTTCACTTTCACGGACAAATTTTACATGACTGCCGCGTTGATGAACTATAGTAAACCCTGCTTTTTCGAGTTTGCGTTTAATCTGCCGATAGGGGAGCGGTTTCATTAAAACTGATGTTAACCTCAAATTTGCGGATCTTAGGCATCACAGTTGGACGTGGCGGCTCGAAATAGAGTTCTAACGCCTCTCTGAGATTGTTAATTGCCTCGTCTTCACTTTTGCCTTGGCTAGAAACATCCACTTCCAAGCATTGCGCAATAAACCATTTGTCTTCTTGCGTGATGCTCGTCGTAAAAGTTTGCGTTTTCATTTTCTCTCCCGCGATTTTCGGCTCGCGATACCCTTCATAATTAATCTCCCGTTTCCATAGTACTTAGAACTGTAACCCCAAACTCACTCGGTGTGTCTGTTGTAGATGTCCGAAATCGGCGTAAGCATAGTCGAGGGAAAGGACCCTTTTACCGAGATTCAGATGGATACCCAAGCCGAGTGTAAGTCCCTCTTCATCGTCGCTGCGGTCTTCTCCTAATCGGAATTTGTAGCCCCCACGAATTGCCGCCATTTTTCTGTACCAGTACTCCATACCGATGTTCAGGCGTTCGCTGTTGTCGTTGGGATGGTTGGCATCAAGCGCGAGGGTAAGGAGATTGTCCCCAGAATCAACGACATCATAAGCGATACCGAGCCGAAAATTGGAAGGCAATGGAAACTCGATAGTCTCTAAAGCTGCCTTTCGTGCCGGATTCGTTGTAGCTGGAAAGGGACGATAGTCTGCTGTCCTCGGATCACCCGCGACCTCAGCACCGCTTGCCAGATTCGGACCGCTGAAGCGCATTTCCGGTCCAAAGTTCGAGAAACACATACCAATGCGTAAGCTCCGCCAGCCCGTATGATACAGCGTGCCGACATCAATTGCCACACCTCTGGCACTCTCCCGATGAATCTGTTGGTGGATGTATTTGGCGTTGATACCGAAGGAGAGGTTAACGCCAGATTCCTTTGCGTAAAGTTGTCTGGCGTATGCTACTGAGATTGCGGTATCATAAGCGGAGTACCAAAGCCCAGTGCCATCAGGCTTTGCGAGTGTGGTGATCTCGGTATCAGGGACATTGAGGAATGTGACGCTTGCTCCCAAAGTGCCGATCTTTTCTATTGGAGTAGCAAAGGCTAAATAGTTGTAGCGAACATCGGCAAGCCAAACCGTGTGGGTGTCTGATAAACTGGTTTTTTCGAGTTGGCTTATCCCTGCTGGATTCCAGTAGATACTGGTTACATCGTCGGCAAGCCCACCAAATGCACCGCCGAGACTGTCCACGCGCGCGCCCGGACCGATTTTCAGAAATTGTGCACCAGCTGTACCGACATTGGTTGTAGCATGACTCGGAATAACCCACATTAAAAGAAGAATGAATAAAAGAGCATAAATTGTATGTCGCATTTAGTTCTCCTGTTCCTCCGTGTTATCGAATAATGGCAAATCTACCGACTTTATTACCGACAACTGCGTCGCTTTGGTCTCGTGCTTCGACGTGGTAGATATAAATACCGCTTGCGAGTGCCTGATTATAGCGGTTGAGGAGTTCAAACGATGCTGTTCCACCCTTGTCCCCTTGTAACGAACGGTCGTCTGGAGCGACATCTGGATGGTAAGCGGCAGTGCTTTCATGTTCAAGTTTCTGGACGAGTTCACCTGCTAATGTATAGATCCGAATGGTACACCGTGGTGGGAGGCGCGTAAAGAAAATCTTGTCTGTTCCTTCTGAGAGCACCGCTCTGTTCGTGACGAAATAGGGGTTCGGTACCACACGAATTCGCCCAAGGTCAGCTTCAATGTTTGCAGCGGCAAGGGTCTCCTCTTTTGTTGTCAGAAGAAATTCATCGCCGTCTTGTGGCGCGCTGACACCGCCCATTTCAACAGTAAAGGCATCACCTGCGGAGATTTCACCGTTCGGGTCTTTTATAAACACATATCCGCCTCGAACGTAAATCCGGAAGAAACCCGGTGTCTCTGCTGGAACGTATTCATCACGCCAGCCGGTGCCTGTCAGAATAGCGTATCCGTCGACGCGCTCGGCGTTGAATTGGATTTCTTCGCTTGTGTTTTCATCCATCACCTTGACGTGTGTATCGTCAGTAAACGTGATTGAATAGGTATGTGGACGGTAATACGTTGACCACCAGACGTTGGGCCATGTGTTCTCACCAAAACCGGGCGATTGAATATCTACTGACCAATCTGTTACTGTGCCCGCCGTCAGTTTAACGTCGTTGATCGGATTTTCCATTGGAGTTCCATAGGACACATCAACCCCTGTTATCTTCAGAACGATGCCATCAAACATCGGCGAAAGGGCTTCAGCGGCTTCCTGATGCTCCGGGTCATACCAGTCAAAAAACTGTTGCTCGACGACGGTTTCGTTTGTCGTCGTGTTGACAATTTCATAAGCAGGTGGCTGATACCCGGGGCCCGTGATGTATCCCGCGGGACCTGTCTGTTTCGCGCCCGACCAGACAATCTTGTATTGATGACCTGTGACCTTGTTTGGTGCGAGTACCATCGGTTCGACAGTAACGCTTCCCTGTCCCTGCTGTTGTATTTCAGCAGTAGGTTCCCGGTATCCAGCAGGTTCGGCGCGCGGCACAACATGAACCATTGTCTCAATCTGACTGCTCTCCATTGCAATCAGCCCTGCTTTAGGGTTGCCTGTGTCGTAAGAAGTGACGGCGTAGGTGTATTCAAGTCCGTTGGTTAAGCCTGCGTCGGTGTAGAAGTTCTTGATGCCTGCATCTTCACCGAGTGCCTGTGAGGGCGTGGAAACGACGCGGAAGATGTCACCAGCGACGGGTGGTCCTGAGGGACCATCGGAAATCTGCACGTAGAGTCCACCGAAATAGATACGGGCACCAGAACGATACGTTCCATCAGGATACGGTTCACCTGTATTTGGATCTTTGATGACAACATATCCACCACCATTTGCTGGAAAGGCGGGGTTGTGTGCCATAACTTCCCACAGCGTTGTGTTAACGACTTCAAAGGTTGTGCTGGAGTTGAATTTGATCATATAAACAGCACTTTTGAAGAAACTCGCAAAGAAAGGTTCGTCGCCCATACTTTCAATGACGGCATCCGACTTTTTACCGACATGGGACACTGTAAAGAAATTACCCGTTGCACTCGGCTTGTCGAACTCCATCAGCATTGTCCAATCTTCGACCGGATCACCAGTGGATTCATCATAAGCAACATCGCGCCTATAAACTCGGTATCCCTCGAAGATTTTCTCTGGGTCAGTCACATCAACATATTCTTCGATATTTTTACTGACACCTGCATCAACCCAACGTCCTTCGCTTTCCCAAACGAGTGTCACCTGTCCATCCGCAGGATAAGCGGAGACCAGTGGTGAGGGCGGCGGTGCCGGAGCAACGTAGCCGTCATCATACAACTTCTGTGCCCAGTCTGCGGAGGCTTGCAAACCTGCAAGTCCTTCACCGATTGCCACAGCGATAATAATGTTGAATGACTCTCCCGGGGCAAGCGATTCAACCGGTCCATAAGATTGGATAAAGCGTTGATCGTCATAGTTTGCCGGAAGTGGTTCCACACCCGGAGTGCTGATGAGCGCGTACATTTCTGCATCGGTCGTTGGGTCTGTGGAGATTGTAATCCGCTTGTGCGCCGCGAAAGGAATTTTTGCCGCCGGATCCTCCGCATTCTCCCCGATATACGCATCCAAGACCCGTAAGCCGATGTAACCGGGGGCGGAGGCGTTGGAGAATCCGTAGGAGAGGTAACGGTTAGGATGATCTACTGGATTGAGAGCATCTGGTGTCTGATCCAATGCAACGAAGTCGTCAGCGGAGTAGCTTGCTGTCCCCGTCTCATTACTGGAGATGTCCACATCGTATCGAAACGCCATGAATACATCCTCAAGGACATCAGTGCCAGCATTTTTGACGTTATACTCAAGAATAAAGAAATCGTAGAGAGGTGCGTAACTCCACTGAAATCCATGCACTTCAAGTTCTAAACCGAGAATCAAATCTTTATTTGCATCAGGGTTCATGTCAGAGCATTTGAACATGATGGCTTGGTTCGTCGGTGTCCCTTTCGTCGTCACACCGGGTTTGTTTGAAATAACTTCTGGCGCGTCATCGGTGGGCCAAATTTCACTTTGTCTACCATCTGCTTCAGAAACGCCAATCTCTCCATTCTTTTTTGCCCCGATCCAGATATCGCCTTCAAAGATGTAAGAATCGTTTGTTCCAGCGGGCCACCATCCCGAGGGATTGGCAGTCGGGTTACTCGGATACCCGACGACTGCAGTGTTAAAGATAGCAGACGATAAATTGCCTACATCGAGTGCTTTCCAATCCACTTGTGCACTTGTAGGTAGTGCTATGAGTGCTAAAATTGTGGATAGATAAATATATCGTAATAATTTCATAAATTGCTCCTATGAAGATATATGATTATTATTCGTGAACTTCCGTAATTTCATAAACCCGATACCGTTGTGTTTTTCCATTTCCAACATCTATCTCACCTTCAATGAACAGCGGATAATTGTATGCTGTTTCTTTGACAGAGAAGATGTAGGGAATTGCCCCTGCTTCACGTGCTATTTTGGCTTGATTCTTGAAATCGCGGGGCTCTTTTCTATGCACATTGTGAATCTGATACGTTGACCGGTCGGCGTAGTACATTAGATCGAAGTGTGCGCCGACGCGTTCATCGTCAAGAAAGAAACAGGCGTTTTCTGGCATCTCACGTTGGAGACGGGGTCCGCTCTTTTCATATAGCGGGATTTTGCTATTGCGCTCCGTGACTTTGTATGCAGCATCTATATAACCTCTTACATAGAATAAGGCAATCAGCAGTGCGACTATACGGAGTCCAAGCCATAGCCACTTTTGCCAATTATACCGGCGAACCAGCATATATACACCCGCGAAAATCGCGAGCAGGATCCCAAATCCGAGCAGCTGCTCAACAATCCAAAAATTCGTCTCAATAAAGGGCGCGAATTTCTTCAGTCCGTCAAACTGATCTCGTCCTTTGACCAGGGTGCGTCCACCGGAGATGATAGTAATCACTAACATTCCTGCACACCAAATTGAGGTGTAAACCCAGTCCCGCCGCTGCCATGCGCGACTGATGACCGCTGCCAAGCAGATGAGTAGCGGTGGCACGGCAATCATTGTCGCTGAGGGCGTTTTTGTCTCCGCGAGTGTGTGCGGAACGATAACGCCGATACCCCACGCCAACACGAAAAGTTCGGCTAAGTTCCAGCGTTTGAACATAACCACCAGCAGACACAAGACCGCTGCAACAAGCGCAGCATAGAACACCGGATAGAATAGCGGCATGTAGTCAAATAACGGTCGATCCCAACTCGCGCCCCAGCTTTCAACGTCTGTGTTAAGATGGTCAAGAACGCGTTTATGTTCCCATAAGAATTCCTTTCGGTAGTAAATCAGGCAATAGATAACCCACGGCGCCACTGTCGCAATTGCCGCCAAAAGTTGTATACCGATGTCGCTGAGCCGAATCTTTGCGTCTGCCGCCTCGTTTTGTGTGCTGTCATCCGATAGGTATCTCTCGCGATAAATCTGTTTACCTCGTGCGACGCACCAAACAACAAGCGCGATCCCGAAGGTAATGCAGGCGAGGTAGCTTTTTGAGAGGTACGCGATCCCCATCGCGACACCAGATAAAATATAATTCCTCCGTTTTCCGGTCCGAACTGCGCGAAGCAGGAACCAACACGAAACCTGCACCCAGAGTAGTAAGGCGATGTCGATATGGTCCGAATAGCGATAGCCATGAACGGACGCAAAGAGAAAAGGATTGAATCCGTGAAGGAACGCTGCAATAAGCCCCGCTCGTTTGTCAAAAAGATCTGCGGCAGTCCGAAATGTCAACCACGTCGTCACGACAAGACTGATGACAGATGGCAACCGGAGCGCGAACGTGTTAATACCGAAAATCAAGTGCGAGATCCAGATTGTCCACATGGCGACAGGCGGTTTATGCAGCCAGATGTGGTTCTCGCCCCACCCTTTATAGTCATACGGGAGCCAAGGTTGATCGTAGAGCGTGAATTTGAGCGGATGTTTCGTCAAATTCCGTGCCACGACAGCGTGAAAACCTTCATCCCAATAGGTGATCCCGCTATGTCCGACGTGCCTCAACACCAGAACACCAGAGGCGATCAGGATGCAAAGTAGGATAATTTTTGTAACCGTGGATTCGCTTTTGAAGTTGACACCCGCAAAATTCATCTCTTATGTCGTAAATCTGTCTGAAATAGTTGTGTCCCTTTTAACGCTTCTTCAGTTCCATTTCTGTCTTCTACAATTTTGGACGCTCACAGGATGCGTTGAAATAACAAAGACATCGCAATTCCACCAATGACCATAAGTATACCCATAACCAAAAAGAAAATACAAGCGGTCAGATTCGTATCGGCGGATGAAACTCGAAAATGCTCGTTCATTGCATCAGCGATCTTTTTAAGGAGCGAACTGTGTCCACGCTGTTTGATTTTGATCTGCCCCGATCCCATCCATGACTGAATGGATACTTGTAAGTCGACTTCAACAGAGGTAAGTCGTATTGTAGAAAGCGTTTCTTCGTAGGGTAAGTCTAACTTCTGTAAAGATGTAAGGAGCGCGTCACGAAACGACGTATCTGTAACTGCGTATGCGACGTAACCCCTCAAGGCAAAACACATCATCACAAGGAGAAGCGTAAATATGGCGGGGTTTAACCACTTTATTATAAATGAACTATCCCCTGGTAGAAAGACAGGTATTAAAATTGCTGGTACAAGACCGATGAACATCACTAACAGCAGCCATCTACTTGAAATTAAAAAAGGACGCTTCGTGAGGATACCTCGCAGCCCAATCACAAAGAAAAAAACTGCGAAAATCCCGAACCAAATTGGAACCATAATCGAAAATAGCGTGATGTAGAAGTCAGAATCCATCATCAACCTCCTTTGGCGCGTGACTTTTATGAATTAAGATTGAACGAGCACAGCCTTTGACAACCTGTAGCGGAAACCTTCACCACGCCAATTTCTCCAACTTTCGTAGAAGTCGGTAAAGCAATTCGTCGACAAACGGTTACTGCTTCAACAATCTGTTCTTCTGACAAACCGAAAGCGAGTGTGCAGTGCGGCACCCACCGTCCAACAGTGTAATATTCCCGTTGTTCCGCTGCGTACTTTTTGAAAATTTTGTGAAATGTCTTGTGTAGATTAAGCAGCTGCTCAGTGACCGTTGCACCTAAATAAACGACCCCTTCCGATGTAGAGAAGATACCTATGTTTGGAAACGACAATCGAAATGGTGCAACACCCATCGCAAAGGTTGACAATTCCTGTTCAAGTGAATCTGTTTCAAGATGGTCGCAAACCCCAAGAGATATATGTGGACGGTAACCCCCTTTGGGCATAGAATCGCTAATCTCTGCGTCATCAATCGCTTTCCATACATCACGGATGCATTCTTCGGTTGAGGGGTCAAAATACAGTTCAACAACAAATGGCATATATAATCTCGAAAATTTTGATTACTCTGCACTACAATAAGTGCTACAGATCAGATTCGTTAATCTTGTTATAGATGTCGGTGCCCATGTTGACTAATTTCTCGCGGATTTCATCCCAATCTTCTGGATGGTCTTTACCTTTGTTAATGACATGAAACCGAACCATTGCACGTTTACGCGATTCGCGGGGATCGTAGTCGTAATCTGCTTCCGGGAACAATGCGATAATTTCGTCTCGACGCTCAATTCTGTTCTCTCCCCAACAGAAAAAAGAAACATTACTGTAATTCTTACGACAACCGAGTATTATTCCCACGCCGCGGCCGCGGATCCGCTTTGAAATCCATCCGTCTTCTCCAATAGGCACGGGTTTACCAGCAAATAATTCTCCAAATTCACCACTACGGATCGGCTGCCAGAATTCGCTATACCCAGCTTCGGCTTTCTTCTCGGTTTGGATGTCTATATCTGGTGCAAGACGAACAATGTTTGTTCCAGCAGCATATCGCTCTCCACGCGCACCTCTTTTCCAAATGTACTTGTCAACAGCTCGGACAGAGACACCCACACGTTCTGATGCTGCTTCTAACAGGAGAAGGGACTCAATATCTGAGACCTTTCGGTTTAAAGTATCAGATAAGAATCTGATAATGTGCACGTCCGGTTTTGTGGTATTTGCACCGAAAAGCATTCGGAGGTACTGAAAGCCAGCAAGTTTAAAATGCTTGATATTTAACCCATAACACTCCTCAGGTCTGGCTTGAATTGCCCATTGTTTAAGGAACTCTTTTTCGGGAACCGTTGGAATTCTTTCTACAATTTGGCAGACAAACTTTACCACTTCCTGAAGCATTTTTGGCTTCACCTTGGAATTGTGATTAAGCTCATCAATCATGAAAGCATCAGGCGATTGACAGTTTGCCATGAGATTCGCTAAATCGTTGATCTGTTGTATATCAGGATGTTTGTTCCTGAAATTTTTCAGTCGAGGAATCACGAATTTGTCATAATTTCTGCGAAGTGATAGAACGCAGTCGATCACCTTAATAGCAGTAGGTTGGGGATTCACCAAATCTTCCGGGCTTGGAAGATCCGATGCAAATTTTGCTACCTCAGTTACTACCGCAGCTACATCAGTTTCTGCAATGTTGATTTCTCTCATTTAGAACTCTCCTTTTAAAAATCCAGACTCACACCCATTATAATCAAGCATAGAGAACTCCACGACAGCGGGTGTAAATGCTTCTTATCGTCAAGCAGGATATCGTATTGATCATACGTCAATAATCAGACTGCCTGACTCCTCTGGGAAATGGTGTTACAAAGCCTATTCCGCTCCTCAATAATTGTTTGTGAGACAGGTTTCCCCTTGACCTCAATGAGTTGCCGTTCAATTGTGTCAGTGACAGGAGGGTTCTTCACTTCTTTAACTAAGCCTTTCGATAGCAAGACTTGATGAAATACTTCCAGTTTATCAGCTTCGTCCTGCTCTTTCAATAGTCTCCGTAAGTGATACCGATCGGTCGGACTTAACGTCTTTATTGCTTCTGCGATTTCTTGCATTCGCATTGTTTGCCCCTTATTATCTTCAACTAAAAGTCCAGACTCACACCCATCATAATCAAGCGTGGAGAGCTCCACGACAGCGGATGCGAATGCTTCCGGCTGGTAAGCGGAATCCCGTATCGGTCATACGTCACCGGATCAAGGAGATCGTCCAGATTTTTGGTGTTGAAGACGTTCCGAATGTCCGCAAAGAAGGTATAGGTCAACCCACCAATCCGGCTCCGTTTGCTGATAAGCGCGTCAACATTATAGGTCGGCGGATACCGCTTCGAGTTGATGTCGGGTTTGGTCGGTGAGCTCGGATTGGGTGTATAAGGTAAACCGCTCCCGTACCTGCCAATCAGGTTGACAGAAGAATCGAAGGGCAGTTGGATATCCAGCATTCCTGAAAAAATGTGTCGCTGATCCCATGCTAATGGGTGGCTTTCCGTTACATCGGGCTGCTGCCGGTAGTAGGTGAGGTAGCCCAGATTTCGGCTGGAGCCTTTCCCCTTCGCGACGGAGTAGGTGTAACTGAGCAGTCCGGAGACCGGACTCCCACCTGTACGCCACTTGCGAATGGTGAGTTCAAATCCCTGCACCCGACCATAGATGCCGTGGAGCATACCCTCGAATTCACTATTAAGGAAGTAGCTGTAATCGTTGGTAATATCGACATGCACGCTGTTAACGAGTTTATTGATGTTCTTGGTGAATCCGGTGATGTCAATCGTTAGGTCATCGGTGAATTGCCGGATGACCCCGACTTCGTAGGCGATAGTTCTCTCTGGCTCCAGATTGGGATTACCCCTTCTTCGGATTGCACCCCGCATATCAAAACTAAGATTTTCGTAGAGATCATCACCCCGTGGAATCTGGTAGTAATGTCCATAAGTAAAGTGCAGCTTTGACCGATCGGTAACTGGGAAGGAGATGCCGAGACGTGGCGCGATCATGTGTTTGGTGGAAGACTCAACCGGATCTTTGATAATCGGTAGCCCGACTTTATAAGTGCTTTTGTCCAGTTTGATTGTACCATCGTCGTTCAGTTCCAATGGGTCAAACGGGTCCTTGGGAAAGCTGCCATCTGGATTATACAGATCATATCGTAATCCAGCGTTGACGATCATGCCTTCATATTCCATCTTATCTTGCACATACGCACTTATGGAATGAGGCTGGACTTCATAATACTCCATGTAGAGGTTGGAACTTCCGTAATTTGTTGCACCGAGATTATAGAGGTCATATCCCAAGAATTCAACACCTGTCTGGATTTGATGGTTCGCCGTAACTTGGCTGGCAAAATCCGCTCTCAATATTGAGGTTGTTGCATTGCTGGAACCCCAGGAATTGTTATCTCCGGCAACGAAGTAGGTGGTATCGTTGTATGCCTGTTGGAGCGGGTTTCTAATCCTACCTTCTTCTTGGTTCTGCGCAAAGGATTTTTCAGGGTCCCAAGCGTTTTCGTCAAATGTCTTCTCCAACGGATCCCACACTTTCGGATCACCCTCAACAAACTTTTTGGTGGACGGATCCCACCATTTTCCGGGTTGCTTGCTCTCACCTGATCGTTGGAATTGACCAGCGGTCAAGGTGTAAAAGGTTCCCGAGTTGATGTTATGTGAAAGTCGCACGGATATATTCCGCGCGTCCGAGTTTGACACTGGCGCAGCACTGGGCCAAAAACGTGCTGAACCGCCATAGGAATGGCTTTCCCCGCGATTGAAAAGTCCGCTCGCGGTGAGTTTGATACTCGGTGTTACTTCAAACTTCAGTTTTCCCTGAAAGATATATCCGGTTCCACCACTATTCGGAAAAAAACTGTTATTCCGACTTATCTGGCTGGAGGCGGCGAACGTTAATCGATTGCCCCATATCGGACCGCTGAGCGCAAATTCTCCAATATGGCTCGGGGAGAGGTCGTACTCTTTCGTATCGTTGAACAATTCGCTATACTGCTCCAGATCCACGATATAGCCGTCCAACAAGGTAACCTGTTTCTTCTCATAGTCGATAACGGTGCCATCGGCATCTTTGTAAGGTTGGCGTGTCATGACCACTTCGCCTGTCTCTTCATTTATCTGTGGCTCACCTGTTTCCGAATCTATCACGGGTTGAAGTGGGTTCTCTGTCCTGTCGGCATACACGCCGGGATAAATCTCTGTGAAGACGACCTGTTCATCGCCTTCTCGTTCTGCCAATTCCGCAACTGTAACGTCCTGCCCACGATACGGCGTTTGATAATCGTAGGGTTGACCGAAGAAGATACCCCTGAAGGGTTCAATCGCAACGGGGCGGAATCCATTATCCGGATCAAGCCATGGACCGTATAACGCGTCCCCGTGGTGCGTTCCCCACTGCCCGACTCGGTAACGAATTCTACCGGAGAATTTGTTTGTTCCAACCTTCGTGATGAGATTAATGATACCGGATTGCGCATCGCCGTGTTCGGCATTGAATCCACCCGTGATGACTTCCATCTGCTCAAGGGAATTCGTGCCGATGCTCAAACCCAAACTTCTGCTGATCGGGTTATTGATTGGGATACCGTCAATAAGGTATCTGATCTCCATCGATCTGCCACCGCGGACATGGGCTGTACCGGTCGAGTTCAGCACAGCAACGCCGGGGAGGGTTTGTAGAATGCCATTTACCGTATCGCGGGGCATCGCCTCAATATCTTCTGATTCAATGATTCTTGCAGTCTGTGTAACATCTTTCTTAATCAGTGGTTTGGTGGCTGTTACCGTTATCCCTTCGAGTGTGACAACCTCAGATGCCTTCAAGGTGAAGTCTAAGGTTGTGGTAAGTCCTGCGAGTACTGTCGCACCTTCCACCGTTTCGGAGGTGTAACCGGTCAATTCAACTTTTACGTTGTAACCGCCGGGTGGGATATTGGTCATCACATAGTAGCCAGCATCGTTTGTCGTTGCGGTGCTGCTTGTTCCGACGATTGTCACTGTGACATTTGCCAACGGTTCGTTTGTCGCTTCAGTGGTGATGACACCAGAAATTTTTCCGGTGATCGCAGCAGGCACTCCTTGGATGCCTACTATCACCATACCTACTATAATTAGCGCGAATAGCACCGTTTTTTTCAATATATTATGCTTTTTCATAAGTACATTTCCTCTTTTCTAATGCTTGAATAGTCAAGTATCTGGACTTAGACACAGTGTTTTAGATGAAAAAAATAGATTAAATAATCCGACAAGGAATAGATGGAAACCTTCCGTATTAACTCAATTGGACAAAACAATAATTTCTATTGCAGAAAGTCATGCAAAGATCTAACCTAACACACTTTCAATGAATCTAAGGCTTTTTAAATTCCGTTCGGTATGATATTCAATGAAACTGCCGAGGGCGCGTTTAAGTTCGTTATGATTGCGGGTGGAGGCGCGAATTCGGTTGAACCGCTCCCACTCAGATTTCCGAAGCATCTTTAGCAATTCACGACTGCCCGGTGCGATTGTAAAGGCAGCACCGTCTCGGTTTTTGCAATCGCCGCAAAGTACACCCCCGTACCGAACACTGAACGCGATGCCGAATTTCTCTGTGCCTGCACCATTTACGCCTGAACCGCAGTGTACACAACGCGAAAGTTCCGGCCCGTAGCCTGCACAGTCCAAAAATTTAATTTCAAACCCTCTTGCAAGCAATGGAACATCGTCCACATCGACTAAAAATTTATAGGTGGTTCGGAGGAGATCGAAAATTTCAGGGTTAGCGATGCCTTCTGATGCGATACTATCTACGAGTTCAGCGAAATAGCAGCCGTAAGTGATGCGCGTGAAATCGGAGCGGATTGTATCAAATCCGTTAATCAGATTGAAGTCGGTGATGTTCTGTAATTCTCGGTTTTCTCGGTGTTGGAAGATAAGCATTCCGTGGTTGAGGAGCTCTAAACTCCCGCCAAGTTTGCTTTTCGGACTTTTCACGCCGTAGGCGACCGCTTTGACCTTCCCGAAGTCAGGCGTGTAGAAGGTAATTATTTTGTGGAATTCTTTAAGCGGGAAGGTGCGAATGACAATCGCTTGGGTCTTTTGGGCTGCCATGTTTTTTAGGTGTAGACGCGTTTTGGGCTTGCTATGTGGACGCGTGCTAATTAAAAAAATAGAATCGGGGCGAGAGGATTTGAACCTCCGACCTCCTACTCCCGAAGCAGGCGCGCTAGCCGGACTGCGCTACGCCCCGATCTGTATGTTTAATTATACCTTCTCTGATAGGTTTTGTCAAATTAATCCAATTTTTTAGGGCTTTTCAAGAAGTACCGCCTATGTTGATATCCGGCATCTGGATATGAATCCTGTGGATGCGTCGCTCATCCGCCTCAAATATGGTGAAGCGGATACCGCGGAAGGTAAATGTATAGCCTTGTTCAGGCACACGCCCGAGGTGATCTACAACGAACCCGCCGATTGTATCGATGTTTTCCGCTTCAAATTCTGTGCCGAGTCTTTCGTTCAAGTCCATAAGATTCAATCTCGCATCAACCGAATAGGTGTTGGCATCCATCTGGATGTAGTCATCCTGTTCGTCTATTTCATCTTCATCTTGGATTTCACCCACAATTTCTTCGATGATATTTTCCAGCGTCACTATTCCAGCAGTGCCGCCGTATTCGTCCACAACGATTGCTATATGCTGTTTATGTGCCCGAAGTTCCCTGAAGAGTTCCGAAATGTTCTTACTTTCCGGTGTGAAAAAAGGACTCCGATCGACGATGAGTTCTCTTAGATTGATCGGCTTGTCTTTTGCCCAGCAATCCAGCATGTCTTTAACGTGCAAAATTCCGACGATGCGGTCGATGGTTTCTTCGTAGATCGGAATACGCGTGTGTCGGCAGGTAATCGTTGTCTGTAGCACTTCAGCGGCGGGTGTATTGGCTTCGAGACAGACCATATCAGTTCGCGCGACCATAATTTCTCGGACAACTTTATCTGGTAAATCTAAAATCCGAGCAATCATTTCTCGATCGTCGGGTTCTAAGATTTCTTGGCTATCGGCGACGTTGTCGAGTGTTTCTAAAACCTCTGGGGATACGAGGCTGTCTTGGGCTGAGGTAACCTTGCCCCCGAAGACTCGGACAATGAGATTTGCGAGGAAATTTAGTGGGATTAAAACAACAAACCCGCCCCAGTAAATCACGCGGAGAACGCTGAGCGCTCGGATGGTTGCTTCCCCTGTGCTGCCCTGGACATAGTTTTTAGGGAACAATTCGGTAAGGATGACGAAACATGCGACTGCCAGTGCTGCATTTGCCACTGGATACACCAAATATTGGTCTTTCCAAAACGTCATGAATACCATAACGCTTACCACTATCAAGATCGTTTTTGCCGTGATGATAGTCAGCGAATAGCGACGTGGATTGCGCAGCAGCGAGGTTAAGAGTTCGTAGCGTTTCCCGCCTTCCTCGGCAAACTTGAGAATATCGTCCCGCGTTAACCGGGCAAGCAACGCTTCAGCAGCTGAAAACAGCGCACTGAGAATTAGAAGTATGCCTAAACTAACGAGTTTGATGATTAGGTTTAGGTCGTCCAAACGTAAGATCACGCTCCTTATAACGGACCAACTTTGTGGCGTTCAGAAGCCGGTGGATAATCGCGCTACGGTGCCTGTAATAGACAGAAGATGGCTTTCTGTTTCTCAAACATGATTGTTGCTTCGTCTTGCGTTTGATGGTCATATCCTAATAGATGTAGTGCCCCGTGTATTGTAAGCATTGCAACTTCGGTTTCAATGCTGCTGGAGGTCCCGCTGAGTCCCTCATCCGCTGTTGCGGCGTGTCGTGCTGCGGTTTCAAGGGATATAACGAGATCTCCGAGTAGGTTCGGGTTCAGAAGGTTATCTTCACCTTCGCGCATTGCAAACGCCAGTACATCGGTCGGTTTATCGATTTTTCGATAGTCGCGATTGAGGTTCCTTATGTCGTTATCATCTGTCAAGAGGACACTGACTTCGCACGCTTCTGCGTCATGTGCCTTCAATGTTGCACGCACCGCGCTGTAAACCACTTCCACATCAAAGGTAGTGTTGCTACTCGTATTGGTAACACGAATCAAAACAGCTATCCTTCTTCGGTAGACACATCCGGTGGACCTACGCCATTATTCCGTTTTGTGTTTTGCGGTGATGCCTGCTCATAAGCCTCGACAATGCGTTGAACCAATTCATGTCGGACGACATCGACTCTGGAAAAATAGATGAACTGGATTCCGTTGATTCCCGAAAGCACTTCTTGTGCATCTGCGAGCCCTGAAACTTTATGTGTTGGAAGGTCCGTCTGTGTGATGTCGCCTGTAACCACAGCTTTAGAATCAAAACCGAGACGAGTCAAGAACATCTTCATCTGTTCTATCGTCGCGTTTTGTGCTTCATCGAGGACAACAAACGAATTGTTAAGGGTTCTACCTCGCATAAACGCAATGGGTGCGACCTCAATGACGTTCCGCTCGATGTATTTGTCGAGTGTTTCTGGTGGCATCATATCGTAGAGCGCGTCATACAAAGGGCGTAGGTATGGATGCACCTTATCTGCGATGTCGCCGGGTAAAAAACCGAGGCGTTCACCGGCTTCAACGGCAGGACGTGTCAAAATGATTCGACTCACCTGTCCGCTTTTAAGCGCGGAAACAGCCATAGCCATGGCAAGGTAAGTTTTGCCTGTACCGGCGGGTCCGATGCCGAAAACAAGGTCGTTGTCTTTGATCGCCTCAACGTACCTTTTCTGCCCAGCCGTTTTGGGGCGGATGACCCCACGTTTTGAGAATACTGGAATCGACTCAGCTCCGATTCCACTTGGGATGTCTTGTTCATCCGTATCCGATGCGCGAATTACGTAGCTAACATCGGTCGCTTCAATGCGTTCTCCTTTCCGGATGCGGTGAAGTAGTGATTCGAGAACCGTTGTCACCCGGTTAACTTCTGTAACGTTTTCACCGATGACAGCGATGCTGTCACTTTTCAAAACAACGCGCACGTCAAATCCATCTTCAATCATTTTTAGAAAGGCATCACTTTGCCCAAAGAGGGCTTGCACTTCAGCGTTGCTCTGTATGGGAACACCCTTAGATTCTTGTTTCTGCAATAGGATTCTAATCCTCCAGATTTTTTAGATGGGAAACCAGTGGGTTTTACCGTGTGTTCTGTCTAACTTAGCGCAATTGCAAAAAAAAGTCAAATTTCAGACATTACGCAAATTTGTTTCTCTTGCCGTCAAGATTTCGAGCTATGCCAGCCAAAACCGTTTGCGCACTTCCTATTCAACTGCTTTTATTGTACAAAATCTTGCAACAAAAGTCAAGTGCATTTTTACGGGCATTCGGGCGTAAAGCCCAATGCTTTAGCTTTGGGATATAAGCCCGCTGAGTGCGCGTGTCAAGAAAATAAACTTGACTTTTAGTGTAAATTGTTGTATGATTATAGTATCAAGTTGGCAGGTATAATCAGCGTTACCACTTGGTAATGTGCCTGCCTACCCACTGATTAGGGGTTAAAAACTTGATACTTGATACCCCATGAAGACCTATAAATATCCGCTTTATGATCAGTCTAATACGATCCGCATTGGCAACTTGCTTGATGATATGTGGCAAGTGCATGTGTATTTCCACGAGTGGCAACGTCAAAGGTATAAAGACGGACTGCCGTATGCCAACCATGCTGCGATGTGCAAACATTTGACTGATTTGAAACGCACGACACATCCGCATTGGCATGCGTTGCCGAGTCAAGCGATTCAAGAAGAACTGAAACGGATACACTTGGCGTATGAACGTTTTTTCAAGAAACTTGGCGGCAGACCCAAGATTAAGAAACGGCATAGGTTCA
>JAPPBX010000121.1 GCA_026702755.1 Candidatus Poribacteria bacterium
CATGGAGACAAATGGACGGCATTCCATAGAAAGCTAACGACATCGCCAGTCGTCTTCCTTCCACAACGTTCTATACTCAGTCTCACTTCTGTTAAGTCGCCTATTCTCCATACCGTGCGGAGTATGTTCCAGAGAGATTCCACCACCCCAGGCTCGTGTGGGTTGATATGTTTTTGGTGGGTGATTAACAGTCGCTGTCCAGATTTTTTCGCCCTCTTCAGAATAGACGATGTTCGCACTTTCTCCTGCACAGACATAATGGATCGTTAGCGGACGTATCCATTTAACGTTACGGGTAGCCTCCGCTGGTTTCAACAGAATAAGAAGAGATGCTGTAAACCCGAAAACAAAAGCGAGGCAGATTAAACTTCCAAACCATTTTTTTACCATGATTAAATCTCCTTATAGAAATGAGAAAGCAATAGATAAAGGGGTGCTTCTGCCTATCCCATCAACAAACCTTTACCCTTTAACTTTTTGCTTTCCGTTTAACTGAAATTGGGATAGATGTTAGGTGAACAGATTCACCTTTAGATCCGTTATGAAGCCAGTGTGTACTCTCAAATGTAAAACCTGAATAAGAAAGTTTCTTGTGGGACATTTCTCACTCGTCCTCCTCTTCTTCTTTAGGTGGCACGATATCATCTGTCTTTACATCCTTAAATGGGATTCCATTGGCTTTCGCTTTCCGAAATCTTTCAAGGAGCCGCGGTGCTATTTCATCGTCCGGATGGAGATGGACTATTGCTTCAAGGTAGGTGAGGTAATCTTCTTCAGTGATAGGGAGACCCAATGCGTCCTTTCGATGAAATTCCGCCATGATACGCGTCTGCGGAGTGTCGCCATGCTCTTCAATGAGCCGTTCAAGTTCAAGTTGCGCCCATAACTCTGGGTCTTGCTCCCGCAGTTCCTCATAAGTAGGCTCCGCCGCGTCTTTCCGAGCGTTTTCGAGCGTACGTCGATTGTTTTCAGTGGGAAAAAGATGATAGAGTGCCTCAAGATAGGCAATACGTTCCCCAGGTTTCAGCGTGAACCAAGGGATTTCCATCGTTGATGCTATCGCATCTTTTAATTGCCGATTTGCGACAGTGTGAACCTGCGGAATGTCTCCAAACTGTTTGATGAGTTGGGCACGGTAGTATTCGGCGCGTAAAACCGGATCTTCCGTATGGAACCAGTGGTCTGGAATTGCGAGTTTCCGCTTGCTGAGTAGAAAACGAGCGTATGCGGCGCGTAGAGCAGGGTCTTCTGTCTTCTCCCAATCTCGCGGAACACGCTTTTTCCGAGCGTTAAGTTCTGCATAGATAGATTCAAGACGTAAAATGAGGGCATCCAATTCTCCTGTCCTATCGGTAGTTAGACTTGATGTATCTGTTGGGTCTAAGGGGTTAGTCGTTTCGGTTTCTACATCTTCTCCGCCTCCACAAGCGAGGAAGCAGAGAACGAAAAGACAGATGAGATAACAGAACAGCGGTAAAATACGCGGCTTTTTCATTCTGGGTCTCCTTCAGATACCATTTTGACTTCCACACCTTTCGCTCTTAGTTCGCGATGGTGGTTGAGCGTGTTCAGCGTCCTTTCTCTCGGAAAGAGATGATAGAGTGCCTCAAGATAAGTAATGAGTTCGTCATGTGTTGGCGTTATCCCCATCGCCTCATTTAGTTCCCAATCTGAGACAGTGCGAACCTCTGGGGTATCCCCAAACTGCTTGAGCATCTGAGCACCGTAGTATTCAGCACGCAAGACAGGGTCTTCTGTCTTGTACCAATCTTTGGGAGGATATGTATCAGCAGCGTCGGCAACTTCTGTCTTTTGCTTAGTTTGTTTCCACGGATCATTCTTTGGCGGTGGTGTCTCAAACGTGCTATCGTCTCGCCAGTCATACTTTTTCTCCTTTGTGGCGGGCACTGCTGCGTGTTCGTGAGAACCGTGATTATGGGGATGGTCATGACTGTGATCGTGAGTTATGGGAGCCTCTTTTGTAGTTGTATCTGTCTGTAGCGGACGTTGTTTGGGTGTGGGCTGCGTCGTCTTATAGATATGAACCGGTTCCGTCGGTGTCCTGCCACGCAAGAAAATGTGTGTGCCGATACCGAAGACTATAAGTCCTGCGAGTGCGAAAAACCATATCTTTTTGAAAAAATTCATGTGTTCACCTCTCAGTGTGGGAGTTTCCGATTCAATCTCCTACTTATTGGAGTTCACCCAGAACAGGAAATGATTCGTGGTTAAAGGATCAACAAAAGTATTCAAGATGAATCCAAACGTTCTCGGTTCTTCAATAGCGAGCCATAAGAACCCATCGTCTTGGCCATATTTATGAAAGCGTTCTTGGACTTCCTTCCTCGCTGCTTCGGAACGTTCCTTCGCTAAATTTTGATAAGCATCCTCAAATGCGTCGAATTCTTTTCGATTCCCCCTAACCAAATCAATCACATTGTGGAAAATAGGACTGGTATACAAGCGATCAAATTTTTCTTCAAGGTGCTGGACCCGAAGTAACGTGGGTTCAGTTATTTCAAAGCTTTGGAAGAGTACAACGATTTGATAAAAGTGGGCTATCGTCTGATCATCAGGGCGATGTCTAAAGTGTTTCTTAAAAAGTGGAAGGAGAAGTGAATCAGCACTTGGAGGTGTTGTGTCAAGAAACTCGTTAAAAGTCTTAAAAGGTTTTGTTTTGAAGGATTTTGCTTGTTGTTCGGTGCGTTTCACATACGCTAAATAAAGTGCTGAGTTTGCAAGCTCCCTAAGTGTTTTGAAATCTTTATCTAAAAGTGAGCCGGGAAACTTGGCACGCAGCAGCGCGAACGTTTTCTTCTCTCCGTCTGCCACAGGTATGGAAGACTGTGAAGAAACGGATTCCACTTCTTCAGACGGTATAGAAGGGTTGTCGGACTTTTCCGCGCATCCGAAAAACAAAACCGTGCTAAGACACAGAAGTATAGCGAAGCATTTGAAAATGTAGGGTGTTTGGATCATAAGAATTTCCTCTAATCTTGTTGCATTGAGTCTTTACGTTGACGCGTTTTTCTAATCTGTTCGGCAATTTCTGGATCTGATTCTTTGAGTCTGCGGAGTCCCTCTTCGGGTCCATAGCGATTGAGGGTTTCTATAGCACGTGCCAAGCGTTGGGGTTGAAACTGTTTGTGAAGTGCTGCTTCCATGCGTTCTTCGGTTGGCAGTTCAGGCATATCCGGTATAAACTGCTTTTCGAGTTCTGCATCACCTGTTATATGAATTAGGAGCTTTTCGAGTTCTGCGGGTTCTAACGTCTTGTTACTGTCCGATGCCGGTTGTAAATGCGCACTCGCTTCGGGGTGAGTGTGTGTCATTTGTGCGGTTTCGTCTTGGATGTGTGAGGATCCAACTGACACGGAATATTCCTCCGCAGTAGAGGAGAGCTGCCGAGTTGTATCTTCTTGCGGGAAGAAGGTGCCCGTCCACCCTTTTGCCCTGAGTGCGGGTTCCATCCAAGGTGGAGGTGTCCATCCTTCTGGCGGCATCCATCCATCTGGGGGTAGCGTCAATCTTTCTATTAAAACTTCGCGCGAGATAGGCGGTGGTGCCTCAGCGAGGTGTTCTCCGTTTTCATCAATATAGATGACTTCATACCCTTGGGGTTCAATGCCCTTATGTAGGAGGTCGAACTCTTGCGTCTTATCAAGGGACTCGCCAAAGAACATAGCACCCGTTTCTTGCACTCTTTTAACATAGACGCGTCCAGGCTTAGCAGGGAGAAAGATTTCCATGTCGGGTCCTGTAAAAAGGCCTCCGTTCACATCCGGATCGATCTGTTTTGCGGCACGGAGTTGATCATACTCCCAAATCTTTCTTTCAATATACGCGGCTTTAAACGTCTCCCAATCGGTAGTAGGCGGGATTCCGAAAACATCGGATGTCCACATTTCGGGTTGGGTTTCAAGTTGAACCAATGCGTTGCGCGCTACCATATATCCAGAATAATCGTTGTAATCTTCTATTACAATACCTTTGTCAAGGAGCATTTCAAGCCACTCAACTTGAGGGTACTTCTCATCCACCACGGAATTACCCGCCATGTCTTCAAACGATTTAAGGAGTGCTTCAACGGTTTGAGGACCATCGTGTTTCTTAGATGGAAGGTGTCGAGAAAAAGATGCCCTCAGTTTTGGCGATACCACATTGGAATTATTTTCAAACTGCGGTTGCCTGTGCGTCCGGATAACAAAACAGGTAACAAGTCCAATAATCACCGAAAGGACGAACATGTAGATAACAGTTCTGCGTATCATCAGAGAAATCCTTTTTGAAAGGGTAGATTTGAAACCTACCCTCTCGTAACTTTAGCGGTTTCAACGGGTAAAGCTATTCATAGAACCTTGGGCACTTACGTACTTCATATCCCACGGGTTACAGGATGTGCGAACTTTGAGCTCACCGGTACTACAAGTACCATTTACGTAGACTTCAGCCCAAATAGTACCCGCATCCCGGACAGCTGGTTCCGAATTGACCTGAACCTTCACGCTACCTCTCCCTTCATAATACCCTGCCGAGGCAAAGGCACCAACTCTAACATCTGTGGCAGCAACCAATTCATAGTCTCCCTCATGCTCCCATGCATAAACATAAACATCATGCAAATAAAAAGCTGTCGCGATGCTAATTCCGAAAATCATGGCGAACAGGCACACGACAACGACCACTTTGTATGAAAGTAATTTCATCAGTTTTCTCCTTCATTTATGGGGATTGCTTTGGGAATAGGAAGGCAAACGGTAAGGTGTTGCGTTCTTGGCAATCCCTTGTTATATAAGGTGCTAACCTAAAAATTTCACAAAACAAGGCGTTTTATGCTACAATTAGGCTAACGCTGTCATAGACCAGTTATGGCAGGGTTCTCCGCGCCGACCGGTGTCACTTCCACCCTCGGCGCACCTTTCAAAAAAAGAAGAGACTGCCACATACAAAACTATTTCGTCACATTATACGGAAAAAGACGAAAATAGCCAATAACTCTTTATTCGATTACTCACCCCCTCCACTTAAGAAATAATAGATATCAGGATAACGCTTTTTTAACCACGTCTTAAATGCCACTAACGCCCGATGATATCGAGACTTGGCAGTTCCTGTTCTGATGCCCAGTGTTTGCCTAATCTCCTCAAACGTCATATCGCTGTTGTGCCTTAATTGAAAGACTTCTAATTCTTTGGGACGCAGCGTGCACTCAAAACGGCGGCGGATCTCTGCAAGTTCGTTATCAAGAACGCCGTGTTCCGGTTGAAACGTCACGGGTGCGGAAAGCAATTCTGTGAGAGCCATTTGCCCCGATTCATCTTCTGGATCGGCATCCAATACGACCAGCACACCTTGCTTCTGTTTCTCCTTAATCCATTTTACGAGGACACGTGTTGCGATTGTGGATAGCCACGCCCCAAAACGTTCCGGAGACTGAATCCCTTCTAAGTTTTGCAGTGCCTCAAGGAATGTTTCTTGAACGAGATCTTCTGCATCTTCACGATTTCCGCTGATTCTCCTTTTGAAAAACGTGTGAAGGGGAGCCCTATATCGTTGAAAAAGGACATTCCCTGCGACTTCATCGCCTTCCTGATAGCGTTGCAAAAGTTGTACATCACTATATTTTTTATAATCGGTTAGCATTTAACGCTACCCTTTCCTAATTAAGTGTAAAAATTGGGTAAAAAGGTTGCAAAAAAATAATTCCGTCTTCCCAATTCGGTCATTAAGACTTACGCAGATTAGGGAAGTCACTTTGACCTGAAAATCCTTGAATCCTGCCCCCCTGATAAGGGGGGATACAGGGGGGTTATTCCGCTTCAGACAATCATCAAATCACATGTCCATCTTTAATGATGCCCTTCTCCTCCAAAGCAGCAAGCGCATTCTCAGCAAAGCCGGACGGGATACGCAGTTTCCGGCTGAGATGCTTCGGATCCAGCAACCCACCATAAGAGAGGTGAAGCCAGACGAGAATCTCCTCGCGGGTTAAGTTCGCCTGCTTGGCGACAGGCACAAACTGCCACATCTTCTCGGTTGCGTCGAGTGTGTTGGTGATGATCTGGAGGTAAATCAAGACTTCTTCTTTGTTGAGGTCGTTTCGCACGGCTGCGCGGACGAAGGCAGGGATGTCAAGATCATACCGGAGTTGTATGATTTCTTTGGTAGGTAAAGCTGGCATAAAAAAATAAAATCCTTTGAATTGGTTATCAGTTGGTTCTCCTCGTAGTGAGAGTTTGCCTCGCAGTGAGAGTTGCCGGTTCAGATACGGCACAACTGGAGCTACACTCATTTGAAAAGGGAAGTTATCTTCAAGAAAGCAAATGTAATGCAGATGATGACAGCGAGGGCGAGAGGTATCGGTTTAAACAAACTTCTCATCGTCGGCCCCTTTCGGTTGTTCACCGAGCGTGTTTATCTCCTATCCGTGTTGGGACAAGTGACCGGTTGACACGGCGGTTGTATTCAAGGGTGACAGGTTTCGGGGAACGGACGACAAGGATCATGCGCGGCACGTGTAAGGTACAGCGCGACGTTTAGTATCGTCACGAGGAAGAAAAGCGCGATGGGGACCCACCGCAAGAGGCGTGTTTTCATGTTAGGCACTCCTTTTTTAGGGGCTGGTCCCCATAAATAACACACAACGAAAACCCGTTATCTGCTACAATAGAAACCAGCGTTGTCATACTCATACTATGGCAGTGCTACGCGTGGCAGGTGCTTGATACACCTGCTGCGCACCCCGAAAACGGGGAGCTGCCCCTGACGCGATTCACACGGTGTTAGCAAGTGTGCTTCAGCATGAAATCAGCGTCAATATAAAGTATACCATAAAATACAAAAATTGTCAATTTTTTTATAGAACCTTTAAAACCTTAAAATTTGACTCACTATAACTTACCGCACGGTAGGCGAAAGACTTTCCAAATCCTGCCGAATTTTGCCACTTTTTCAGGGGTCCCTAATGAAGTTTGCGAAAGTAAATCAGTCTTGCAGTGAACCCCAACGCTTTTCTGAGTGCTTTCTTGAGATGTAACCATAACTGTCAATTTTAGAAAAATGAACCGTCTCGAATCCAGGCCCGGTAGGTTCGGTTTGCAACCGAACCGGATTTACGCGGAAACTTTGAAGACTTCAAGCACCTCTTGAATCCCGTAGGGATGGTATCTCTGTAGAAAAACGTGTGCCCCACAAATCAAGCCCCGTAGGGGCGGCATTTGAAGAGATACCCTATAAAATGCCGTGCAAAATCCCTAAATTGACACCTATGGTGCTTTCTTGAGATGTAACAGATTCCGTGGATCCATTGATAACCGATAACTGAAAACTAAAAAGGAAGGTCTCTGGTATTGTCTTGATTGCTTCTTGATTCTTCCCGTCGAATATGCTATGATTTTGTTAAGGTTATAGAATGGACACATTTCCTCTTAAAGTCCCTTGATAAATTAAAAGTTGTATCAAAAAAGGTAAATTTTAACCAACATGAAAATAACAGAGATTCAACGTGAGTTAGCAGCGTTAGAATTAGATGCGTGGCTCCTATACGATTTCCGTGGAATAAACCCCATCGCGCAAAACGTGGCTGGCTTGACAGGCATAAATATAACACGCCGGTGGTTCTGTCTTATTCCTAAACAGGGTGAACCGCGATGGCTTGTCCACCGGATTGAAACATCAAATTTTGTCAACGTACAAGGACACGTCGCACTTTACGCTGGCTGGGAAGAACTTAACGGCGCAATACAGACCCTGCTTGCTGATGTCAAAACAGTTGCAATGGAATATTCACCAAACGCCGAGATTCCCTATATTTCGCGGGTAGATGCTGGCACATTGGAGTGGATCCGTTCATTCGGGATTGAAGTGCGGACATCTGCGGAACTGGCGCAGCGCATCGAAGCACGTCTGAATGAAGCACAAGCCGCGGGGCATCAAGCCTCCGCGCGCTTGGTATTGCAAGCGAAAGATTACGCCTTCGCGTGGATCGGCTCGCAGCTGCGTGATGGGAAAACGATTACGGAATATAACGTTCAACAGGAGATTCTCGGACAATTTGAGGCAATGGACTTGGTCACAGACCATCCACCTATCGTTGCTGCGAATGCCAAAAGCAGCGACCCGCATTACGCGCCTTCCGAAACCGATACCCAAGAAATTAAAGCAGGCGACTTCATCTTAATCGATTTGTGGGCAAAGCAGAAAGCACCGGATGCGGTTTTTGCCGATACGACATGGGTGGCGTATGCGGGGGAAACTGTTCCCACACAGTATATTCAGATTTTCGATATTGTCAAGGAAGCGAGGGATAGAGCCGTCCGGTTCATTCGTGAGAAATGGGCTGTTGATGAACCGATTTACGGTTATGAGGTAGACGACTGTGTTCGCGGATATATCACTGAAAAAGGATATGGCGAATTCTTTATCCACCGCACTGGACACAACATCGGCACTGTTATCCACGGCAACGGCGTAAATTTAGATAACTTAGAGACACGCGACGCACGCGCGCTGATTTCTGGCGTCTGTTTTTCGATTGAACCGGGTATTTATCTTAGCGATTTCGGCGTTCGGACAGAGATCGACGTTTTCTTAGCCGGTCCAGGGAGAGACGGCGTAAAAGTGACAACCGCTCCCGTTCAAAATCAGATATTACGGTTGCTGTGACCTGATAGTTCCGTTTTCTCAAATCTGTGAGGATGTGTGAGAGGTAGATGCGGGCATTAAGGATCCACTGTTCCGCATACGCAGCGGCAAGTAAGGGGAGTGCTATTGTTAAACGCGGGGAGTCGAGGAGCCACTGTTCGGCGTACTCGGCGTAATCTGTATCAACGAGTCCAGTACTACCCAGCGAATAGACCACATAGCGTTTATCGTCTCGTATTTCCAACCTTGCGGCAAGCGGCGTGTTGAGGCTGAGACGTTTTGTCCCATCAATCTCAAGAACCCAAAAAAAATAATCTTCATTGTATCCGAGGTAGCCAATCTCTACATCAAGCCGATGCTCGGCTCCCGTCAAAATTGGGATGACCTCCATGTCGCGTTTAATTAAGACCGGATAAATTGCCGCGAAAAAGATTTGTTCATACCCAAGCGGATGCTGTGTGTGTTTAAGAATGTCCAAAAGGATCTGCGCTTCTTCGATACGTTGCAGCTCTAAACAACTTTTTAAGAAAACTTCATCACGCAATGATCGCATTTCAGGGGCGGCGTTTGGATCAAGGGGTTGGAGTTCGTGAATGAGTTGGAGAATGCGTCTGCGTTTCGGAACAATCCGCCAGAGGGTCCAATGCCATAAGGTCTGCCACGTCTCCTTTTGCCACATTTGGCTAAAAAATGCCTGAGCACTTAGAAGAAAGCGTTGAAATATGTTTTCAGATGCAGGGTTTTGTTGTTGATTTGCCATGGTTTTTAGTTGTAAGATTTACGCAGTTTTCTGATAACTACGGACATCCCGCACCCCGCTGGCGAGGTTTAAAACCTCGCCAGCAAAAGGTGCTGCCTATATCCTAAATTGTTTGGTGCAAATTTGACTTTTCGTACGGAATATAGTATAATATATGTTGCCAATGATAGCGATAGCCGGAGTGGTGAAATTGGTAGACGCACGGGACTCAAAATCCCGCGGGCCCTAGGTCCATGTCGGTTCGAGTCCGACCTCCGGCATGAGGCGATGGTTTCTCATAGAACCATCGCCCTTTCTATTTCGGTTACATCGCAACGATTTCACGCATCCGTTTCGCCAAGTCGATTTGTGCTTCCCTGTCACCACCGACTTCGTGGATGACATAGCCATCGTAACCAATGCTACGGAACGCTTCCATGACTGCTTGCCAATCTGTATCACCATCTAAGAGGTTAACGAACTGATGCGCGCCGCGGGAGAAATCCTTGAAATGCACCCGCTTGATGCGGTGTCCTAATTCTCGGATCCAATGTTCTGGATAGCCATAAGCCATCATATTTGCGGTGTCAAGATAGGTGCCTACCCAGTCGCTATTCACTTCATCTACAATATCGCGCATCTCTTTTGGACTCAGCAGGAATTTATTCCAGACATTTTCCAGTCCAATTGCGACTTGGTGTGTTTCTGCGGAAGGCGCGAGGTCCTTCAGCACGCCCACAAGGTTATCCCAGACCTGTTGATAAGTTCCTTCGACGGTGAGTTGTCCGGGATGTAGTAGAATCCCGCCGACACCGAGTGCCCCCGCGACTTCTAAACCGCGAGCGAGCGAGACTGCGCCTTTTTCGCGCTGTGTTGCATCAAGGCTGAGTAGATTGCCACGGTCAGCATAGCCCGCTGTGATACTACTGATTTCGATATCTGCGTCCGCACACTTCGTAGCAATGCCGCGGAGTTCTGTATCGCTCATATTAATGTCGGTGTCTTGTCCCTCACCGAAAGTGAGTTCAACGGCA
Organism: Candidatus Poribacteria bacterium; assembly: GCA_026702755.1. Lineage (NCBI taxonomy): Bacteria > Candidatus Poribacteria > Candidatus Poribacteria bacterium. The sequence goes on from JAPPBX010000121.1 coordinate 10,417, forward strand.
TCATAGCCGGCATCCTGACAGAGCGAAAGCGTGTCGTCTAACGACATACCGCCAAGAATAATTTGGGTAACACCTATCTTCATTTCTGCTCCTTTGGCACGCACGTTGTTGGCGAGGTTTCAAACCTCGCCAACAAAGGCTGCTGCCGCTTCATTGCTGTTCCTTTTCGATGTGAAACTGAGTGGCTGTTAGAGATTGTATACAGAGGTGACGGGTCTCAAGGCATTGTGGACACCGAATAGCGACATAGTAAGCGTCGTTGAACACGACATCAATCAAGGTGTCGTCGGATCGATCCGTCGATGGATTCCCCAAGAACTGGTCAAGCACTTCGTATTCTCTGTCACAATCCGGACAGATTTGCAAGTCGTGTCCGATGTCAGTCTGGTCCAGCCATCGCATCGTTATTACCTTTCTTCCGAAGAAACCAAAAACCGCTCGACCGCTTTGAGATAGCGGTTCGGCAAGCGTGCCTTAACGTGAACCGCTTCATCTGTATATTCGGTGTCCAGCACAGTTCCATGCTTATGCAGCAAATCAAGTGCTTTCCCTTCTGTATACGGAAGCCTGAGAGAAAGGTTCATGCCGCGTTCAGCGAAACGCTCGGTCAGCGCATCTATTAAAGCCGGGATCCCGTCGCCGCGTTGTGCTGAAATAGACAGTGCCTCCGGATATTGGCACTGTAGAATTTGAAGTTCGTCCTCGTTCTTGAGTCTATCAATTTTATTGAAAACCATGAGCATCGGAATTTCGGTAGCCTCTAATTCTTTAAGGACGACATTCACAGCCGCGATCTGTGCTTCTGCCTCCGGGTGGCTTACATCAACGACATGCAGTAAAAGATCTGCTTCCGAGACCTCTTCGAGTGTTGCCTTGAATGCGGCAACTAATTGGTGTGGTAACTTCTTGATGAATCCAACCGTATCGCTCAGCAAAATTTGCTGCTTCTGTGGCAAATCCACCTTTCGTGTGGTAGAATCTAAGGTTGCGAACAATTTATCTTCCGCTAAAACGCTTTCACCCGTCAATACGTTGAAAAGCGTTGATTTTCCCGCATTGGTGTATCCAACGAAAGACACTTTGACTTTTTCAGATCGCCTTTTCCGTTGAACATGGCGTTGTTTTTCAACCGCATCAAGTGCTTTTCTGACCTGTGCGATGTTCCTACGGACCCAGCGTCTATCCATTTCAAGTTGTGTTTCACCGGGACCCCTGAGGTGTCTACCACCACCGCCACCCGTCGCGAGCCGTGAGAGGTGTGTCCACATCCGAGTGAGCCGTGGAAGCGCATATTCGAGTTGTGCCAATGCTACCTGCAACCGCGCCTCCTTAGTGAGGGCGCGTTGTGCGAAGACTTGCAGTATAAGTCCCGTCCGATCAAGTGTAGCGACATCAAGTGCCTTCTCAAGGTTTCGATTCTGTGCTGGTGCCAGTTCTTCATCGAAAATAATTGCGTCGGCATTGAGTTCTTCAACGAGCGGTTTGAGTTCTTCAACCTTTCCTTCGCCAATGAAATATGTTGGATTAGGTACGTTACGCGGTTGAATTGTCTCACAGACGACTTCAATACCAGCGGTCTCTGCGAGTTGCTGGAGTTCTTGTAGCGATTCCTCAGTTTCGTCCATTGAACTGTCTCGGAGTTTTATGCCCACCAAAATTGCCCGTGAAGGTGGATTCGGTGAGCGTGTGTCATAAAGCTGTTGCATCAAGAAAACTCCTTTTTTCTTTTGAAGGGAGCCCAAGCACGGTGACTTCGTTGTCCCAACACTACGATATTTATAATAGAACTTACCATTTCCTCTTAAAGTCCCCCTGATAAGGGGGATTTAAGGGGTTAAATACTAATGAAATAACGACTTTTCGGTAAAATGTACCTCAATTTGCGTAAGTCCTATATAATATAGTTTATCAAATCTGCGTCCTGTTTTCCACTAAAATCCTATTTTGCGAAAAAACTTCACATTTTCTGAACTTTTCTCACCCTGATAATTTCTAAAGTAGGACTTACGCAGTCTGCTCATTTGTAGCACAAACTTTCCAGTTTGTGTCAGAAGAACGTGTGTTTCTGGAAAAGTTTCCATCTCACAGGATATGCTACGGCTACAATTGCGTAAGTCCTATAAAGTTTTCCTTGCGTGCAGGTTAATTCTGTGCTATACTTAACTTCACTATGAAAGCTGCTAAGAATTCTACAACTCCAGTAATTACCGTAAATCGAAAGGCGAGGTATGATTATCACCTACGCGATCGGTATGAAGCAGGTATCGTCTTGCAAGGGACTGAAGTGAAGTCAATTCGTGCGGGGCGGTTTAACCTGACAGATAGTTACGCACAGATCACAGATGGGGAAATCTTCCTCATTGATGCGCACATTGGACCGTACGAACATGGAAATATCGCCAATCACGAGCCGAAACGGAAACGGAAACTCCTATTGCATCGACGCGAAATCATTAAACTTGAACGCTTAATCCGTTCAAAGGGAATGACTATTGTTCCGACCCGAGCATATTTTAGCAACGGGAAAGTGAAACTGGAGTTGGCTGTCGCAATGGGCAAACAGGTTTACGATAAACGCGATAAGATTGAACGTGAAGCGACTGCGAATGAGATCCGAGCATACAATTAACAACGTTTTGAAAAGCCACCAATCGCAGAACGACTATTGACTTTCAGCATATTGGCTATCGGTTGTCGGCTGTCGAAGGAATAGTTTTCAGTTTTCAGTGACAAGAGGTGCTGTGGCTGCCACAAGTTCCCTCTTAACTGATAACTGATGACTGATGACTGACAACTACTCTGGGGGTGTAAAGGTTTCGACGAAGGTAAATGAGATATAGGTTGCATGTCGAGGTCTCCGCAGGCCTCGTTAAATAGGCGGAACACTTATAAATGCTGATGAAGAATTAGCATTAGCTGCTTAATACGCAGCTACGCTTTGCCGACCTGTTGCCCGTCAGGGAAGCAAAAGCGCCGCAATACGGGCTAGCCGCTCGCTCTTTCTCAAGGGGCGTGCCGCGAACCACCTTTTGAGATAGCCTGTTATGAATCCCGCACAGGGGAGTCTGATAGGCGAATCTTAAAACCTGTGATAAGCATGTAGTAGCCTCTGTTGAAATACCTTCGGACGCGGGTTCGATTCCCGCCACCTCCATTTTTACAACGTCATTCCGTGCTTACCAGCAATACATCGCTTGCCCCATTGCTTGCAAAGTGACATGGCTGAATTTGCGAACATGCCACCTCGTATTCAAAAGATTGTGCAATCGCATCTATGTGAGGATGAACATATTTACTTGTGCGTCCTCGGTCGCTCCAATTTGCTACGTCCAGATTTCGTTTTTATCACGTCTCGCAGAGTCCTCGTTTTGGATGAACGATATATAGGAAGCCTTGCTGTTTCTTACGCGAATGTCCGATGTAATCTATTATTCACGGAAATCCGCGGGGTCAAGTTGGTCCGACATCTCAAACATCGACTTCTCCGCCAAGCAAGACTTGAAATTAGCGTTGTACGTGCTGTCCATTGGATCGATAATATCAACTTCCGTTCAGCTCGGGCCGCCTATGTCTGCATCACTGAACAGCTCACAAAGTAGAGAAGAACGCCATGATAGAATTCCTGAATTACCTTATGGTCTCATACAACGCTTGGTTCACGGCACCACTAACGATCGTCTTCCTACTCGCGATCTTTCGACTCGCGATGGGGGCAATCGACTTCGGTGACGCAGACGCTGATGTCGATGCTGATATGGATGTAGATGCTGATATAGATATAGATGCCGACATAGATGCTGATATGGACATAGATGCTGATGTAGATGCTGATATGGACGTAGATGCTGATGTCGCTGGAGATGCAGGCGGTCTGACTCCCTCTTTCGGCGACGTATTTGGATTTTTGAATGTTGGCAAGGTCCCCTTGATGGTTGTGCTGATGTCCCTATTTGCAACATGGGGAATCACAGGGCTGATAGCGAACACACTCCTTGATGTCGCTACGAATCAGCAGTGGGTTTGGATATCGTGTCTTATCGCCCTGTTCTGTTGCGTATTAGGAACGCGTTACATCTCGATGGGACTCTCAAAACTGTTTCCTGAAAGTGAAAAAGCGATCAGTGATGTCCATCTCCTCGGTTTAAGTGGGCGGGTTATTAGTGGACAGATTACAACGACCTTTGGGACCGCTCGCGTCCAAGTTCCCGATGGACCAGAATTGACCGTCAGCTGCCGTGTCAAATCCGATGAAGTCACACCTGTCAAGGGGGATACTGTTGTGCTCATAAACTATGATCGCGCGAAACGCATCTTTGATGTAAGAAAAAGTGAAATGGAGTAACGTTTTAACAATTCTCTATCGGGGGAATGGTTCTCGGTTCTCGGTTCTCAGTTGTCAGTTAAAGAGATTGACTGTGGGGGTAACAATAAAGTAACCGACACAAGTTCTTAACCGAAAACCGAAAACTGATAACTGACTACCATTTCTCCGAAAACTGATAACCGTTAAAGTATAGAGGAGAATTAGACATGTTCGGCGCAAATGCTAATTTATTTTTTACTGTCGTCGGTAGTATTATCGCTTTGCTCGTTGTTTTCTTGTTAATCTACCGTTCCTTTTACAAAAAAGCCCCAGCAGATTCGGCGTTAGTTATCGCTGGCGGGCGAAAAAAGCGCGTCGTCTTTGGCGGAAGCCTCATCAATCCTATTACCAACACAACACAACTCATTTCCTTGAATACACTCCAACTACCCGTTGAACGAACAGGGCAAGCCGCACTTATCACCAAAGACAGTTTGCGGGTTGATCTTGAAGCACAATTCTATGTCAAAATCGAACCCAATGAACAGGATGTACTCAAAGCCGTTGCAAGCCTTGGGAATAAAACATTAACGCCCGCCGAAGTCAATAAACTTCTTGAAGGCAAACTTGTCGGTGTTCTGCGGAGCGTCGCCGCAACCATGGATTTACAAGAATTGCACGAAAAACGACAGCAATTTTCCGACCAGGTCCAGGAAGCTTGCCGCGACGACCTTGAACAGAACGGCTTTAAATTGGAAAGTGTCGCCGTCACCAACCTCGACCAGACACCGCTTGAGGAACTTAACGAGAACAACCGCTTTGACGTTGTTGCCATTCAAACTATCAAGGAGGAAGTTGAAGACCGGCAGACCAAAACCGCTCGCATCGAACACGAAAACCAAGTGAAACGCGAAGAAGACCGGCTCAAAGCCCAACTTGAGATTAAACAACGTGAAGAGGAAACCGAGACAGAGGGCTTAGAAGTAGAGAAACGCCTCGACTTCGCACAGGAACAACAGCGCAAGGCGATCGCTACCAACAAAGCCGAGCAAGAACGCGAAATTGAGGCACATAAATTTGAACAGCAACAAGCTGTTGAGGAAGCGCGAATCAAGCAAGAAGAAGTAGTCAAGTCTACAGAGATCCTCCAGAAACAACGGCTTGATACTGCCCGGATTGAACAGGAACGTCAAGTCCAAGAAACCGAGATCGCACAGAAGCAGGCGGTTGAAGTCGCTCGTGTCCAGCAAGAACAGATGATTGAGGAGGCACAAATTCAGCGCGAACTCACCGTCGAAAAAGCCAAGGTTGAGCAGCAACGCGCTGTTGAGGAAGCCGGTATCTCCAGCAGAATCGTTCTTATTGAGAAAGACCGCGAGGAAAAAGAGGCGCAGGCTGAGAACGCCATTCAGGTCTCAATCAAGGAAAAGGAGCGCGAAGCAGCACTCATTGAACTTTTGGACGTTAGCGCACAAAAGGCGAAAGCCGAAGCGGCTGTTTTAACGGCTGAGGCTGTTGAAGAAGCGGAACGCCAAAGTCAGGTCGCTCTTATACGCGCTGAACAGGAAGCGGATGAGGAGCGCATCGCTAAGGAACGCGCCGCCGATGCCGAAGCTTACGCTGTTGTCGAGGCTGCTAAGGCGGAACTTGGGGCGGCTGAGGTCAAGGCGCAGGCACAAACAATTCTCGCGGAGGCACTCCTGGTTGAGGCGAAAGCGAAAGCCGATGGCGAAGAAGCCTCAATTGCTGCGAAAAATCAGGCGGATTCCAAAGTACTCGTTAGCGACGCAATATTGGCATTGGTAGACTCCCTACCCGGGGTGACCAACGAGTTAATGAAACCCGCAGAGCGTATTGAAAGCATTCGTGTGCTTGACCTTGGCGGTGGCAATGGTAATGGCAGCGGTAGTATGAACCGCATCCTTAGTTCGATTGTCAACGCTGGTGCGGCGGTGCCGTTACTTAAAGAGATCGTCGGGTTCAGCGGTTTAGATACCGAAAAGATCGCACAGACCGTTCGCGATTACGCCTCGGGGATCGTAGTTGATGCGCAGGTAGATTCATCAGAATCGACAGATGACGATTAGTTGACATTTTTGCGTGTTTCGGGCGTGGGTACGGTTACGTTTACCCCCACTTTTAAACAAACACTGGCAAGGATAGACTGTGCTTTAAACGCCAGTGCCTATGAAAGGATGCACAGATGGAAAAAGAGAAACAACCAGACATTGAGGTTAAAGTTAACTTTCTCTCAATTGATCGGAGCACAGGTGCACCGATAGTTGTCCTTAGAGAGAAAGACGGCGAGTTGAATCGGATACTGCCCATCCTGATCGGCGAATCAGAAGCGGCGGCTATTCAGAAGCATTTAGAAAACGTGGAACTCCCACGTCCATTGACACACGATTTGCTCAAGATTATGATTGAAACCCTTGAGGCAAAAGTTGTCGCTGTGTGTGTACACACCTTTGAAAAACACACTTTCTATGCATACGTTACATTGCAGGTCAAAGATGGTAACATTGAAGTAGACTGTCGCCCAAGTGATGGCATCGCACTCGCCCTTCGCTGCGAAGCTCCTATCTATGTTGCCGAGAACGTTATTGCCGAGCATGGATTTGCTGAACAGGAGATTGAAAAAGGACAGAAACACGATACCAAAGATGTGCTGGAGAATTTAGATGACGACACACTAAAGCAGTATACGGTCTAACATAATGGGCAATTCGTTTGGAACAAACTGCACTGTCCTTCATGAAAGTTGCGCAACTGCGTTGGATAGGGATGACTTTGCCTCAAAAATAGACCTCTCCTTTCTCGATCCTCCCTTTAATCAGGATAAGGCTTACAATGCATGGGATGATAATTTGCCGCCAGAGGAATATTGGGGGTGGATGCGTGAGATCTGTGCAAAGGTGTATGCCCTAACTTCTGATGGCGGTGCGATTTATTTTATGCAACGTGAGAAAAATACAGAATTCGTGTTGCAATGTTTGCGAGATGCTGGGTGGACCTTTCAAAACCTGATTATCTGGAAAAAGAAAACCTCAGCGGTACCGGGGACAAAGCGTTTCGGCAAGCACTACCAGATCATCGCGTTTGCAACGAAAGGGAAAACGCCGCGTGTTTTCAATCGTCTCCGCATTGATCCTCCACTACCGGTAGGTTACAAGCATGAACGTGAAAATGGAATGTTTGTAACCGATGTATGGGACGATATCCGCGAATTGACTTCTGGCTATTTCGCAGGTGATGAAGCGTTGCGAGATGCAGAAGGCAATCGTCTACATAAGCAGCAAACACCTATCCAACTTCTCCTTCGGATTATTCTCTCCTCTACAAATCCCGATGATGTTGTCCTTGATCCGTTCGCGGGTTCAGGGACAACGCTGGTTGTAGCGGAACAATTGGGGCGAAAATCGGTAGGGATTGAGCTTGATTGGCATAATGTTACGCTCATTGAAAATAGACTTGCCGAGCAGCGGGAATCAGATGATGTCTTGCGCTTTTTCAAGGATTACACGTGTACCCCAAATTTAGAAGCAATTTGGGGGGAAACTGCGTTGGACAAAAAATCTGTATCTTCTGAGGCAGCTGTTTCTAAGCAGATAACACTTTTTGAATCGAAAAAATAAATGGCTCACTCAATTTATCATTTTTTCGCTGATTTGTGCCGAAAAAAAGAGGAATTCCTCTCAGAAAATGAACTTGAAAGTTTTTCATTTGATGAGCAAATGCTTTCTTGTACTAACAAGGGTATATTTCCAGATTTAGCCATTAAACTCAATGATGACGATAAACAGTTTACTGGCGGTGAATTGATTGAACTCAAGGATAGCAAAACCTATTCGGTCGCTTCATTTAACTCAACAATTCCAACAGGTGAAAAAGATATTAGGAAGTTGACTGAAGGCGCGGAAAATACTATCCGAACACAGATGGAAGAAGCAGGTAACAATATACTTTCCGTCCCCATTCGCCAAGTTTTCTATCTAATTCGTGGTAGAAAACAATCAAATGTCAAAGCCTGTTTAACTCACGGAAAGTTTTTTGAGACTGTCCCAGTTTCAACCTTAATCTCGAAGTCATTTGGTCAAGCCCTTGAAGAACGCCTGAATGAGCTGGGGGAATCCTTATCGGTATCAATGAAGCAGAAATTACTAAATCTATTCAGTGAACAACAGACCTTTAGTAGAACGAGAAATGTGGATGATGCCTCAGTAAGGTTACGTTTTCGTGTAATGACAGAAGTTAAAGCTGGCGCGAATATTTTGAACCCGAATCAATATCCTCAAATTGGTGACAGGACACTGAACTTCGCCGTACCGTGTCATGGTGAAACCGAGCGGAACCAACAGCACGATAAAATGAAGATTGCCTTTCAGGAAATGGAATGTAAAGAATTATTTTCACAAATGGAAGTTTTTAGCCTCCAGCACCATTTTAATGGAAAATTTCTTATTTTTCAGACGCATCTATAGCTTAGGCTCGTTTAACAGTCCTAACTTAATCTCATAGGTGATCGTAACGTTTTGTATAAGGGAAATAAAAAATTCGGTAATTTGGTAAACTCGGTTTTCACTCGCGCGAACGTCTCTTATCCGTGTTAATCCACGTAATCCGTGTAATCCGCGATTCAAACAACGATGGGGTAGAATGTTTTGAAGCACCGATATTGGATACAGTCCTTTATTATTTGTATCGTAGCATGTTTTGTTGTAAGTGTTGATGGGTTTTCTAAGGACATATCGTTTGATGAAGTCCCTGAAGCCATCCAGAAAATTGCCCTCCGTGAAATTGGAGATGTGCCAATTCGTGATGTCGATCGGGAAAGAGAAGATGGCGAAACTGTCTACGACATAGAAGCGAAGAACAACAGAATTGACATTGAGCTGGAGATCGCAGCCGATGGCACACTGCGGGAGAAGGATGTTACGGAGAAGATCACTTTTTCGGAACTCCCTGTATCCGTCCAAGATACGGTTCATCGGCATGCTGGGACGCTGAAAATTAATGACGTGGAACGGAGAACCGGGCTTGGTATGAGGGTCGTAGGAAGTCGTTTGCAAACCGACACAATTTATTACGACGTTGAAGCCGAAGAATTCGGTGTAGAAATCGACTTGGAGATCGCTCCGGACGGTAGATTGTTAGATATAGATGTAAGTGATCCTATCCGGCTTAAAGTAAAGCTGCTCGCGAAATCCAAGATTCCGACGCTCTCCGACATCGCCCCCTATCGAGAGGCACTCGTGTTTTACGAGTACAGCGTCCAGAAACGTCTGAAAGGCAAATTCACCGATAAAAGACTCCGCGTTGCACATTGGGCAATCCACGACAACCAACCGCAGACAATCCGAAAGGCAAAAGTAGGCAGTTCACACACGCTCCACCTTTATCCGTACCAACGATTTAGTGAGTTTGAGAGTCTTTACACCAGTGATACACTTGCGTTAGACGCTGAAATTCCGCTCTATCACGATGTCGGTCAGAAAATTCTTGAGAACCGTTCTGTTGAGGAGCGTTACGATTACGACAGCATTTTTTCAGAGAAGATGCCGATCTTTTGGCGGATAAAAGATCAACTTAAACTCGTCGCTTTGGGAGACTCAAGGGGTGCGGCTGGTATTCGAGCAGAAATGTTTTATGGTGAAGAAAATCGCAAAACGCCGATGGCGTATAACCTTGCAATTTCAGGCGGTCCGTTGGAGTTCCAAGAGATTGTTGTTGATGAATATCTTTTGAAAATGCCGAAGTTAGAATGGGTAGTTTATCAGATGTCACCCCGCGCAGTAAATCGGTACTTCGACCATTCGGCGGACCGGCGATTGTTAAAGAGTCACGGTTTCGCCTTTGATCGTAAGCACGCCGAGACCCTCTGGGAGAGGTCTAATGAGGGTGAAAATAAAAAGACAGTTGCTGAAATTATTTCGGTACCGCACGTCTCAGAGTACTGGAATGAGCGTCCATGGGGCTGGAAGTTTAAGGCGGAGGTATGGCATAATCCAAAGCCAAAAAAATCCAAACAGAGATGGGAAATTTCTAAGAAGCGGTGGAACCGCCTTACGTCAATGATTGCCTCATTGGGCAAGCGAAATGTTAAGGTTTTGTTATACTTGTCGCCCTTTCACCCGGTTATGCGGGACCAACCCGTCGTGGACGATGACGGTACAACCCAGAAAGGGTATCGGGAATTAGTGGATCGGTTGAAACAACTGGAGGTTGAATTTCCAAACCTCGTCTTCCTTGATTTACTACAAGGTGGGAATCACGACTTTGCTCCGGTGATGTTCAAAGACCTTGACCATCTCAACGCACTTGGCGCAGCGAAATTGACGCAGGAGTTAGAAGAGATTCGGTTTTTTAACGATTCGCAAAGCGTTAGATCAAGCGATTAAATGCCATAACCGATTTCGTTGAACGGGTGCCTGCGCCGGTGTTGCAGTCAACCATCACTTAATACCAACGTCTGCAGGAGCCCAAAGGGTACTGACTTCAACAGAAACCATCGTGAAGCAAAGTGGAACGGTGCCCAAGAGCCAATAGTTAAAAATATGGTTTTCAGTTCGCATATCTTTGTCTACTACTTTCTCCCTATCGTTCTGCTAAGTTACTACCTCCTCCCGCACCGGGCAAAACACTTTGGGCTAACGCTTTTTAGTTATATCTTTTACGGTTGGGCAAACCCACTGTTTGCTCCGCTAATGTTTGCTTCAACACTGATTGATTATACGTGTGGTAGAGTTATCTCAGGAAGTGAACATCATCACAATCGCAAATTGGCAGTGACGGTTTCAATCTGTTCAAATTTGTCCCTTTTAGGGTTTTTCAAATACTTCAACTTCGGCATCGCTAATGTAAATGCTGTCATGGATTGGATTGGGCTGCCAATATGGGAGGGAGTTCTTCACGTAACGCTTCCGCTCGGTATCAGTTTCTACACCTTCCAGTCGATGAGTTATACAATAGATGTTTACCGCGGCGACGCGAAGGCGATTCGGAATTTTATTGACTTCGCGTGTTACGTGTCAATGTTTCCGCAACTCGTCGCGGGTCCCATCGTTCGGTTTTCAGAGATTGCCGATCAGCTGCAATATCGCGTACACACATTGCAGAAATTCGCGCGCGGGATCGCCTTTTTTTCGCTCGGTATGGCGAAGAAGGTTTTGATTGCCAATCCTTGTGGAAAGTGTGCCGACACTGTATTCGATGCCGGGGTCATTGGGACGCTTGAGGCATGGTATGGCGTAATTGCTTATGCGTTTCAAATCTATTTCGATTTTAGCGGTTATTCCGACATGGCGATCGGTTTGGGATTGATGCTGGGGTTTACTTTCGCCAAAAACTTTGATTCACCCTACCGTGCAGAATCTATTACAGAATTCTGGCGGCGGTGGCATATTTCACTTTCCAGTTGGTTGCGCGATTATCTCTACATTCCGCTGGGTGGAAACCGCCGAAGTGCTGCTCGCACCTACGTCAACTTGGCACTTGTAATGCTGCTCGGTGGCTTATGGCACGGGGCATCGTGGAATTTTGTTATCTGGGGTGGGATTCACGGCAGCATGCTCGCGCTGGAAAGAAAACAAGGAAAGGCGAGTTTTTACGAATGGCTCTGGAAACCCCTGCGGGTCATAGCGACGTTCCTACTCGTGTTGGTCGCGTGGGTTTTCTTTAGACTCAGTGCGTTACCGGACGCAATTACCTATCTGCGATGCATGTTCACCAGCGACTTCGTCCGTGTTCCCCCCAGTGCCGATTTAATCACGGGCATTCTCTATCAGCCTTACTATCTACTGATTATGTGCATAGCAGGTATCGTCATCTGGTATTTTCCACAGACATGGGAGTGGACACAACGATTAACACTTCTCAAAATGGGAATATGTCTATGTTTGTTCTGGTTGTCTCTCGCTGTTCTGGCAACGCAGGCGTACAATCCGTTCATTTATTTTATTTTTTAATTAGTAGTCAGTCGTCAGTCCGGTTTTTCTGCGAAAAACCTTTCAGTTTTCAGTTAAGAGGGGTGTTGTGGCAGTTACCAAAAACGTTACCGCCACAAGTGGGTAACTGATAACTGATAACCGATAACCATTCACATGCGAAACTTAGCTGAACACCGCCGGGAAATGGCTTTGAAAGAACTCGGCGGTACACTTATCAAACGGAATTTGAGCATCGTCAGTTTTGTCATCTTCAGTGTGACGCTTCTGTCCGTGCCGAGTTACCAATTGATTTACGACCTTCAGCATGGTGAGTCGCCTCACGTTTTTCAAGCGGTTAATTTGTTACCTGTACCCAATCTTAAAGAGATTGAGCAGTACGAGGACACGTTAGAGGAAGAATCTGTACTCACCAATGGGTTGTTGCCCGTCGTTCAGCTGATTCTGACAGGTGTGTTCCGGACCGGCAACGAACAAGCCTATCTCGGACGCGATGGGTGGTTGTTCTACCGTGCTGACATGGACTCGCTGACCCGTGCCGATTCGCAAAAAACGGTAAGTGCGGCACTTGCAGCCATTGTTGATTTCAATCGTCAGTTGAATGCCCGTGGTATTACCCTTATCGTTGTGCCAACGCCTGTTAAACCGACGATTCACCCTGAGAAGTTTTCGACGCGCTATCGGAACGCTAACGCACCGATACAGAATTATATCTATGCGATGTTTGTTGAGATACTTATATCGCAGGGGATTTTGGTATACGATCCATCGCCACTCCTCTTTGATGCTGCTCGCCAAGAAACGCAGTATCTCAAGACAGATACGCACTGGAAACCAGAAGCAATGGAACAGGTCGCTAAAGGTTTGGCGGCATTCATTGCGGAGCAGGTAAAATTATCTGCCAATCAATCATTTACCTACGTCAAAGCTGCCCATGATATTACGAACATCGGGGACATTGCCAAAATGCTAAAACTGCCCGAAGGTCAGACGCTGTTTCCACCAGAACGCGTCACACGCCACGTTGTCCAAACCGTTTCAAGTGAATTATGGCAACCGGTACAGAAATCGGAGATTCTATTTTTAGGGGATAGTTTCAGCAATATCTACTCACTCGCTGGCATGGGATGGGGTAATTCCGCAGGTTTCGTTGAGCACCTCAGTGCGGAACTCGGACGACCGATTGATAAGATTGTCATCAATGCTGGCGGTGCCGATGCGACGCGTCAGGCTCTTGTGCAGGAGCTCAACCGCGGGCATGACCGTCTCACTGGTAAACGCGTCCTTGTCTATCAGTTCGCGACACGGGAACTCTTTTCTGGTGACTGGAAATCGCTATCAATCCCACAGGTTCAACCCGATCCAATTGATGATTTAGTGAAGTCAGACGATCAGGGCGAAAACACTGTTGTCACCGCAACTATCAAAGCGAAAACAGAACCACCAGCACCAAGAAGTGTCCCTTATGCCGAATGCATCATCGCGTTGCACCTCGAAAATCTCGAAACACCGGATCTTCCAGAAGAGCTCGTTGTGTTTCTGTGGGGCATGCGTGAGAATCGATGGACAGAGGCTGCTACCTTCAAAGTAGGACAGGAAATTAACTTACGACTCCGCCCGTGGAATTCCGTAGAAGCGGACTACGGCAGTTACAACCGCAAAGAATTTAAAAATGAGGATGCTTGGTTGTTAGATGTTTATTGGGGAGAAATACCGTAATGACCTTACAAAATCTAAATCCTTTGAAGATGGGCTTGCAAGTTACACCCTACATACTATTATCTGTTTTACTACTGGTCGGATTTTCTAACTTCGCTGATGCTTCAACAGAACTTTTCATTCAGTCATTGGCTGAAAAGGCTACTGAGGCAGAGGCACAAAAGACGACAGTCGTTTCTGGAAAAGAAGGGTGGTTGTTCTTTGGCCCTGAATTGCGTCATCTGAGTGCGGGGCAATTTTGGGGAGATGCAGCGAGGCAAGTTAGTCGAGCGTCAAATCCTGAGTTTGCCGACCCACTTCCTGCCATTCTTGATTTCAAAGCACAATTGGACAGCGCAGGGATTTTACTCATTTTTGTGCCGATACCGGCAAAAGCCGCGATCTACCCAGAAATGATTTCCGAGCATGGTCCCGTAACGACACGGACTGATGAATACCATCAGAAATTCTACGACATTTTGCGGGGACACGGAGTAAATGTCCTGGATCTAACGCCTCTTTTTCTCCAAAATCGGTTTACCGATAGTGGTCCTGTTTATTGTAAACAGGATACACACTGGTCTGGACAGGGATGTGTATTGGCAGCAGAGGCGATTGCCAAGACCATCGGCACTCCTTCATGGGCAGCGGAGATACCTAAACGCAACACAAAAATCGAAGCGCGCACCGTTGAAATCACGGGTGATCTCTGGGAGGCACTTGGCGACCAGAATCTACAGAAGGAGCAATTAAAGCTTACTTATGTCGGAGAAAATATCGGTACGTCATGGCGGGCGAGTCCGGTTGTTCTGTTAGGGGATAGCCACAACCTTGTTTTTCACACGGGTGGTGGTATGCATGCGCAGGGAGCAGGTCTGCCAGATCATCTCGCGCGTCAACTCGGCTTCCGTGTAGATGTGGTCGCGGTTCGGGGTTCCGGTGCAACACCATCGCGTCTGAACCTTTTCCGACGACGCGATAATATGAAGGGAAAACGGGTTGTTGTCTGGTGTCTTAGTGTCCGAGAGTTCACAGAGGGACAGGGGTGGCGCAAAGTCCCTGTTATTAAATAAGATAGGGGCAGGCTTTAAACCTGTCCCTACAGTAGTGTTGAGAGAACATTACTCAATCTCATAGACCACAGTGATATTCACGGTAACAGTAAGTTCACCAGCTTCAATGGGGGTTGCGCTGCGCGCGCTGTCATCCGAGAAGGCTGCTTCTGCAGCATAGGCAACCGGAGGCGGCACCGTGTAAGATGTCTCAGTAATCGTGATAGGTTTTCCAAGGGTAACACCGCTGGCATCCGCTAAGGTTTTTGCTTTTGCCTCCGCATCTTTTACTGCCAAACTACGCGCTTGCATCTGTAACGCTGTAGCATCTTCAATCATGAATTGGATAGAATTTACAACGACAGTATCCCCGCCAGCTTCGGCAGCGTCATCAATGATAGCGCTGAGACTTTCCAGTTTTCGCACCTTTGCGCGAACAGTGTTGTTCACGCTATAACCCCGCAGCTCGCGTCCGTTATCCGTGTAGTTGTACTGTGGATAGATGCTGAATCTTTCCGTTTGAATGTCATTTTCAGCGATGTCGTTGGTTTTCAGAGAATCAATCACCGCTGTCATCGCGATCGCGGCTTCCTCACGTGCCTCCGCAACTGTCTCTTTCTCAACAGATACACCTAAATAGATCGTTGCTATATCCGGTTCACCGGTGACTAAACCGCTTCCTGTCACGTGGATGCTTCTGCTCTCCTGTGATTGTAACAGCGGTGCCACGATTTGTGGTTCGCATCCGGTGATTGTTATAGCCATTAATGCACTCAGCCCTAAACACAAAGACTTTAATCTCTTCACGGTAAATTTCCTTTTGGTGCGGTAGTCGTACCGCGATATTGTGTACGTTAAAGGGTTGCCTACTCTGTCGCTGCTTCTGCTGGTGATTCCTCCGCCTTAAGCGTCTCGGACTTCTTTATTAACCCATCTACATTTGATTTAAAGAGTCTGAAGACGGTATCCTTATCGTCGCGTTTGACATAAAGTTTGCCTTCTTCCTCATTTCCGATGTGCAGTGTTGCCGTTGTACCGTCATTTAGCACGGCAGATATGGTGGATTGTGGCGTATCTAACCCATACTCAGCAAGTGGAGTGTCCGTCGCTTCCGCGAAATCGTCGGTATCCAATTCACTGAATGTTGTAAGGAGGGTATCAACCTCGGTTGTTTTAACGGCAGCGGTCACAGGCTTAATCATCTCCCACGCCCCCTCTGCAGTGAGGCGTAGTTCGATTATCTCTTCCGGTGAAACGATGTTGAGTTGTGTGACGATCCCCTTGTTAAAACTGAAGATAGTCCGATCTTTCCAAGTACGCGTGCCTTTATTAAAGACAGATTGGAGGTAGCCTTTTGCGACATAGACATCATTGGAATCAGCAGGACGCACGTAACTACTCAGAAAGCCGGGTGTCGTCTTTCCAACGAATAGATGCGCCAACACTTTATCGTTCGCATCCATCAACTTTGCTTCGACACCGGTGCTGTCCACCTCAAATTCTGACTGCTTTTCTGGGTTATTGGAGACGCGCTGTGTGTTTTTGAATTCGGCTACCTTGGACAGCAATTCTGTGACACCTTCGCTATCGGCAGGGTAGTTGTCCATAGAGGCTACAACCCAGTCGCTTTCGTCCTGTTTTGAAAGCGTTGTGGCTTCACCGGTGGCGGTGATTTCCATTTTTACAACCTGTTCTTTATTGAAGTTTGGAAACAGCGGGGTTGCTGTCTCAACCTTCTTTTCGTACGCGCTCTGCTCGAACGGGTTCTCAAAGAGCAGGACGATGACTGCCAAAACCACAAAAATAGCACCTAAAATAAGAAGTTGTTTCGTTTTCATTTTTTTACACAGTCCCGTAAGTTTCTACCAACCTTTTTGCCCGCCTTTTCAAGAAATATCGGAGGAGTCCGAAGACAATAACTATCAGTGGAACACCCACAATGCATAGGTACTTAATAAAATTTTTCTCAATCTCAGAAACTTCACGCAAGGGTCGATCCGTGATCGTGTGTGAACGGATACCGATAAGCGCATCACCGAGGGTCAACCAATCCACAGTGTTTAAGAAGAAGTTAACGCCATCCGGACGCAGCTGCGTCAAGAATTGCGCCGTGCCAACTACAACAATTTGCGTCTGTTCACTTTCGGTCTTCGTTGTCCGTGCATCTGCATCTTGTGCAGGGGTAAGTGCCTGGTCGTCTGATGCGTTAGCCTCGTCAGCAGCGGTTGGTACAGGCGGAATCTCTTTATCGGTATAGAAACTCTTGAACTTTCCTTCCAAAGCGACAGCGACAGTATAGGCTTTTGACTCGGCACTCGGAAGTGGCGCGTTCGGCATCAGGTTATAGTAGCCTTGAACGCTCTGCCCGGATTCCCCAGTTTTTGCCAACGACGTTGCAGTGATACCTTCCTTTGACACGATCTCTAAGGAACTCGTCCACGGTAGCGTCAACACTTCCAATTGGTTCGTGATGCTGTGTTCCTTTGAGAAATTCGGTTTAACAATTTTAACGAAATAGGGATAGGGTTGAATAACGGTCATAAACCCTTGTTGGAAGCGTGCGGTATCGTGGAATCTGGTGTCGAGCAGGAGATTGTTACCGAGTTTTACACCGTAGTGCTCCAAGAGGTCATTCAAACCGGTAATCAGCGGTGTGGCTTGCAATGTACCCGGTTGCATTTGAATAGGATCGACTAAAAAGATTGTTCTGCCGCCGCGCATGATAAACTGATCGAGTTCATATTTATCGCGTTCCGTCAAGGGTTGCTGGACACCTGCGACAACCAAGGTCGCTACAGTGTTGTCAACGGCTTTTCCGTCTTGGAAACTGACAGGTGTTAGATTATATTGCCCTTGCCCGTTTTTATCCAAAAGTTGGCGGAACTGTTGATAGTTTTGCGCATTGATATCGAATTCGCCGTGACCTGTCAAAAACCCGACCGTCTTAGCCTCTTTGGTGGTAACTTTGAGAATCGTAGAGGTGAGTTCATACTCCAAATTAGCAGTTGATCGCACAACGGGTAGGATCTCCTCTTTACCGCTGTAACCGATAGAGATCCCCATATAGACGTTTGCAATTTCTGCTTTATCTTTTCTCACGACATTGATTTGGACTTCAGGAATACCTTTAAAACGAAGTTCCTGTTTCTGAGCGTCATCGAATTCAGCGGGATTCACAAAATCGATCTGCAGTTTTTTAGAGAATGCGTTGTACTCCTCCAATACATCCCTAACATCACGCCGGATTTGCGCGACTTCCGCGGGGTTTGTCGAGAAGTAGGCGGTGATTGTGACAATATCATCTAACGTGTCTAACACATTTCTGGTGGCTTTTGAGATTGTATAACGCTTGTCCTCGGTGAGGTCCGCTCGAATAAAACGACGCGTTGACAGGAAATTGATCAGCGCGAGGATGCCGAGAATGATCGCTACAAAAGCGAGAGTGTTTCCACCGTATTTGATTCGTTTATTAACCAAAACAGGTTAGCTCCTTTATCCATCAGGTCACGGCACAACGGCGTGTGCCTACTACTTTTAACGCCATTTGCGGCTTTCAACCGACAAGGTACTTAGATAGAGAAAAAAACCGATGAGCGACAGATAATAGATGATGTCGCGAGAATCAAGGACACCCCGAAGAATGCTACTATAATGTGCTCCGAGACCCAGGTAACTGAAAATCGGATACAACCAATTCGGCGCATTGAAAAGCACGATGTCCTCACCGATGATGAGTAACACAAAACAGACAGTAATCCCAAAAATAAAGGCGATAATCTGATTTTCGGTCAATGTTGAGGTGAAAAGTCCAATTGATATATATGCCGCACCCATCAATAGGAGCCCGAGATAACCCGTGATGAGTGTCCCACCATCTGGATCCCCAAGATACATAACTGAAAGCGGGAGAACAAGTGAGAGTAGCACTGTTACGGTAAGGAGTGCGAGACTCGCCAAGAATTTTCCGATGACCACTTCGTAATCTTGAATGGGGAGTGTCATCAGAATTTCTACCGTACCGAGTTTCTTTTCTTCTGCCCAGAGCTTCATCGTAACAGCAGGGATGAAAAAGAGGAAAATCCACGGCATTAACCCGAAGAAACCGCGCATTTCAGCTTGGTTACTAAAAAAAAAGCTCCGAAAAAAGAGCCATGCAGAAATGCCGAGAAAGAATGTGATGAAAATATACGCAATAGGCGAATTGAAGTAACTTCTAAATTCCTTTTTGAAGATGGCTGTAATGTTCGTCATGATCTTTCGTAGCAGGGCGATCGGTTATCAGTTTTCAGTAGGATGTGGAGGCTATAAATATTGTCACCCACCACAACGCGCTGCTGACCGCTGACGACTGATGGCTATTTTGCTATGCTTGTTCCTTGTCTGTTAAATTGAGGAAAACATCTTCTAAATCTATTGATTCTTGACGGAGTTCTGTGAGACTCCACCCGTTCTTCACAACGACGTGAAAAAGAGCTTCCGCAGCGTCGCTATCCTGAGCAGCGTGGATTTGATACCCCACGATACCGTCATCTGTATCAACATGGCTCCATTGCGAAACAAACTCTAACTCGTTGAGTTCAGCTTCAATCGCTTCTTGTGAACCTCGAATGGCGATATGCACAATTTCTTCGCCTTTTGCCTGACTGGAGAGTTCCTCCGGTGTGCCGTTTGCGACAATCTTCCCGTTGTGGATAATCAGGATTCGGCTACAAGTGGCAGAAACTTCAGGCAAGATGTGCGTACTAAAGAGTACCAGTTTTTCCTGTCCGATGTTTTTGATGAGGTTACGGATCTCAATAATTTGGCTTGGGTCTAACCCGGAGGTAGGTTCATCTAAAATCAGGATAGGCGGATCGTGGATGAGGCTTTGTGCCAGACCGAGACGTTGCCGGTAACCTTTTGAGAGTTCTCCGATGTCTTTTTGAATAACATCCTCAAGCCCGCAGATATCTATAACCGCTCGGGTCCGTTCCTTCCGCTGACTTTTTGGGAGGTGTCGCACCTGCGTCATGAAGTTCAGGTATTCGATGACACCCATGTCGGCATAGAGTGGCGCGCTTTCAGGCAGATAACCGATCTGTTTCCTAACTTCAACGGATTCCTCAAATACATCGTATCCCGCGACGGTGGCACTCCCAGCATCAGCGGAGAGATAGCACGTAAGGATTCGCATCGTCGTGGTTTTCCCAGCACCGTTGGGACCGAGGAATCCCAGTACTTCGCCTGCGTGTGCATCAAACGAAACCTGATCGACAGCAACCGTCGTACCGTAAGATTTTGTAAGTTCTCTAACTTCGATCATTTTTTTAATTACGGGCACGTTATTCGTTTTTCTCCGTTGTCGGAAAATCGGTTCCTTTTATAGTAAAATCCGAAAATATGTTTACAGTTCGTCAGGAAACAAGAACCCCACCACCGCTGGCGAGGTTTGTAACCTCGCCCTTACACCACCGCTGGCGAGGTTTGTAACCTCGCCCTTACGTTAGTGTATAGATAATTACGGGTTTTACCATAAAGTTAGTTCCCGTGTTTTTTACGGGAGAGTCGAGGGGCATAGACCTTCCAACGTGCCTCAAAAAAGTAAGATTGTATATTAAAATAATAGCATAGAATTCGCCGAATGTCAAGAAAAAATGAATATTAAAGTCGGCGTGATTCAAGTAGAGCAAAACTTAAATCCAACTATACACCGCCGACCTCAGCACAAGGCTCAGTAGAGGCCAGAAACACCCCATCAACGCTTCACCTAATACCAATCCGATGAAAAACGGCACCGCTTTCCGATATGCATTGATACCGCCATGTTTCAAAATGAGCCACTTTGTTACCATCGCAAGAAACAGCGGAAACCAGATGACATCTGTTGTTCCTGGGGCAACACCGATGACATACCCTGCTGGATGCAACGGACACCACACAAAACGTGAGCGCAGAAATATGATACCTAAATTCGCTGCAAAGGCGAATCCTAACACCGAAGTCGCGAGCCAATCTGTCGGTTTTGGACTCACTAACCACGACGAAAGGAAATTGTATGTATCCGCGCCACCAGCATGGATCTGTTCGGAACCTGCAGCCACACCTTCACTATAGATTGCATACGGGTAGAGAATTAGGCTTGATAGGATACCCACAAGGCTCGCGATGACTAATACCCCAAACATCGTTCGGTTTCGGATGCCAGTGCGCTCTGCGAGTTTAAACGCTTCGAGTTGATCCGGCATCGGATGCGTACGAAAGGAGGCATAACTTGCACCACTCAACCAATTCATCAATGAGAGCATTGTCAGATTTCCCGCACGCAAACGTCGAGTGCCAAGCAGTGAAATTATCATATATTGCGGTGTGAGATAACCGATCGCATGAATTGGTGGACCTAATTCCGCGCGCATTCGCGTTAAACCAACCACAATCATGAGATAGACACTGATGAAAATTGCAAACGCCCAGAGCGTCATTCCGTTGTGAATACAGAAAGCTGCTAATAGAATCAGACATATACCTAACGTAATAATGGCACTACGGTGTGAAAGTGCCTCTGTTTGGGACTCTGTGCGATTTGGATGAACGACTTGTCTCAGCACGGATGCAAAATGTTTTCGTCCGTGCCAACACGCAATCGCAAGCAGCGCAAGTAATGCCCCTGCACCTTGTTCCCCTAAAAACGGGTAACCCGGCAATGATGAAACACCCACAGCACTTCCAGCGAGTAGCTGGACTTTCTTGAATAAATAGAAGAAGGTACATGAAAACGCTAAATCCAAAGGTAAAATAAACGAGAAGCCTATGAGGTACGGATGAAACCTGAGCGGTGTGCTACCCATTGCACTCCACGGTTTCTGCGTGAAGTAGATATTGAGGTTGTATTTTCGGACTGGGATCTCTGGAAGAATAGGATAGAAGAACTGGAGTCCGTTAAGTAGGTTGATGCCCATGGCTATCCCGAAGCCGATCCAGAGCAAGCGATTACTGAAGATGCGCCGGTTGGTCGTAATTTCAAGCGGGATCTGAATAATTGGATACGCCAGTTTTTCATTCTCAATCCACTGTTTGCGAATGATGGAGGTCAAACATAAAAAAATCAGCATTAGTAGGAAAATAACCACCGACCAAGAGAGGATCGGCATAATCCAATGCTGAACATAACCCTCTGTAAAAAAGTTGACCTCGCCTTCATAGAAATCGTTGACCGCTTTCGGGTCCTTGACCACAAGCCATTCCGGGAGATAGTGAAACAGCAGTGCTTCCCAATCGTTTTCAGGCGTAGCAAAGCGGAAGGCATAAGGGATGAGTCCCATTAAACGTGGAATGCAATCGTGTCCTGAAAAAGCACTCCCCACAGCAAGCATGCTGTAAACCACAAGTAGGTCGCGCGGTTGTAAAGCCACGCGTGGAAAGATACACCGCACACCCATGTTCAGCAGCGTCATCGCTAAGATGCCGAACATGACATTGACAGACATTGCAACCGTTGTCAGGTGTGCAGTATGCCAAATCATCTCTACATAAGCTATCCAGTAGCTGTTGGCGATAATCAAGACGGTGCCAATCAGCACTGCGCGTTTCGCGATTGCCTGTGAGGATTGCGTGTCTGTAGTTTGCATATCTTTAGGAGAAGAACGGTAGCAATTTTATTTTCACTATGAGGGATGTGGTTTCTAATCCGTTTGGGGAGCTTTGTTTGTACTTTGTGCGTTGGTGGTGAGGTTTCAAACCACACCCATAACTGTCAATTTTAGAAAAAATAACCGTTGTAGTCCCAGGTCCGGTAAGGTTTTTGCTTGGGTGTTTCTTTACTGTTTCCCAACCGCACCGGACCTGACCCACAAATAGTGTATGCCCAAAAACCCCTCTTTAGTCCCATAGGGTTTATTTGCTTGGGTGTTTCTGCGGATTTCTTCAGCATCTCTATAGCAGCATGTCTGAGCAAAGATCCAGATTTTCCTGTAAGGGTGACATAGTTATTACGCTAATTAACTTCTGCCCCTGACATCTGCTCCAATGCCAACATCAGTGCTTGCGTGCCGAGTCTGCCGTGTCCTTGTGCTTGCACTGCCGTGTAAAGTTGATGCACTAAAGCGAGTCCGGGCAGACTTAAATTCATCTTACGCGCTTCGTCTAAAGCGATGCTCATGTCTTTGATAAAATGCTCTACAAAGAAGCCTGGATCGAAGTTACGCTGGAGGAGTCGGGGTGCTAAATTATCTAAAGACCAGCAAGCGGCAGCACCACCACTAATTGATGATAACATCGTTTCCAAATCCAATCCGGCTTTATAACCGTAGAGCAATCCTTCACAGACCCCGATCATTGTCCCGGAAATCGTGATTTGGTTACACATTTTGGTGTGTTGTCCCGCGCCCGCACCACCTTGATGGACGATGTTTTTGCCCATCGCTTCAAAAAGTGGCATAACGGCTTGAACGGCAGCTTCATCACCTCCGACCATAATAGAGAGGCGTGCCTCTCGTGCGCCAACATCGCCACCTGAGACCGGCGCATCTATCGATGAGACATCCTGCGCTTGTGCTGCGGCGTAAATCTCTTGGGCAAGGGAAGGTTCCGTCGTCGTCATATCAACGATGATACTTCCGGCTTTCGCTCCCTTTAAGATACCGTTGTCGCCGAGGTAGACCTCACGCACATCGGGTGGAAACCCGACAATCGTGAAGATGACATCGGATGCCGCCGCAACTTCGCTCGGCGAATCTGCCCACGCTGCCCCTGCCTCCAATAACGGATCAGCCTTGGCTTTCGTACGGTTGTAGACCGTCATCCCGTATCCAAGGTCCATTAGATGTTGGCACATCCAGCGTCCCATTACACCGGTGCCAACCCAACCCAGTTTCGTCGTTGTAGGTTCTATTTTCTCAAATGTAGTTCCCATAATTTCCCTTCTTTTGAATGATTAGGTTTTCAGGAAGTTTTGAAAGCAGGCAGACAGCGAAAACCGCTGTAGTGCTATCTTCCAACTTCCAAACTTCCAACTTTCCAACTTTCCAACCCACTTGGGAATGCAAAGTTTCAATGTTAATACTTAAACTTGCTTAGGTCCTTTTTTCGCTCTAAAATCCTTCGCTAATTGTAAACTAATAACAACACCACCAACAACGACCGCACAATAGATGGCAAAGAATCGCGTTAGCAGCACGAAGAGAGGTATCAAGTCTTTGAGAATCAAATTTTCCATCAATCCAGCAGTCACAACCTCTGCCACCCCACTTGCGCCGGGGCTTGGCGCGAACAGCACAACAAAATTGAGTAGCAACCCGATGACACTGAGTTCCCACAGCGTTGCCTCCCCATTAAGTGCTTGGACAACGATGTAACTGCCGACGATCCGCGCCCCTAAAAAACCGCAGGTTAACAGGACACTTAGCACGCAAGTCGCTTTATGGTGGCGAAGAAACATCGTCGCAAACGCTTTATGTTCAGTCGTGAGTTCCTCCAATTTTGATATCGTGCGTTCTAAGGCAGGGGCGAGGCGGGTGAACCGCCGCTTCGCTGCATTACAGAGCCAATTGAAAAAACGGAAAACGATTTCCGGCTTGAAAAGCAGTAGCAGAAACGAAGTAAATGCCAAGCTGAACGCCAAAAAACTAAATAGACTTACCCATGTAGCCGTCTTCGGTAAAAAAGGCGGATCTAACCAAGTAATACCGCCTGCGAAGACAATCAGTGTGATTAAAGTGGAGAGAAAACAGATAATCCCCGATGTTATCGCTCCTGACAACGGCACGCCTGCTCGCGTGTAGATATAGAGATGACCAACTCCACCTGTTTGAAAGGGTGTAATACAGGACACGCAGAGGGTTCCTAAGTTGGCGCGAAGGCTATCCCTGAATCGAATCTCTGGATTCACTTTCCGAATGAAAATATGGAAGCGAAGCGCACCAAATATCCAATCCACGAACATACACAAGCACGCGCCGAACAGCATCTCGACCTGCATCTCGCGAAAAACTTGCTTTATATCTTGAGTCCCACTCCACAGAAAACTTATGAATAAACCAGCGAATGTACACAGCACAAAGAAAAGCGCGCCACGAGCCACGTTTTCGCGGCTCAAGAATTCCTGCATTAGTAGAGAAATCTCCTTCGTAAGGGATGAATGCTCCCTATTCAGCGACAAGCGTCAGCGTCAGACTAATATCCATGGGCATTGCTGAGTGCGTCAATGCCCCGACAGAGATGAGATCTACACCGGTTGCTGCCACGGTTTTTACTTTGTCAAGTGTAATCCCACCGGACGCTTCTGTCACTGCGAGATCTCCCACTTCATGAACAACACTTTTCATAATGCTGGGAGACATGTTATCAAGAAGTAAGATGTCCGCGCCTGCTTTTAGTGCCTCGTCAACCTGATCGAGGGTCTCAACTTCAACCTCGATCTTTGCTGTGTGTGGGACAGTCTGTCGTGCGCGCTGCACGGCGTTGCCAATGCCCCCAGCGGCGACGATGTGATTATCCTTGATAAGTACACCGTCGTAAAGCCCAAAACGGTGGTTTTGCCCGCCACCGACACGCACAGCGTATTTCTGCACCGCTCGCCACCCCGCTGCCGTCTTTCGAGTGTCCACGATTTTACTCTCGTAGTCAGCGACTGCCGCCACGAATTGTGCGGTGAGCGTTGCTATCCCGGAAAGTCGCTGCAGGAAGTTAAGTGCTGTCCGTTCTCCGATTAGAATGGTTTTGGCACTCCCTTGTACTTCCGCAATTGGCGTTCCTGCGATGACTGCATCGCCATCCTTGACAAGTGTCCGAAATGTCAACGTCTCGTCTAACTTCGCGAAGGCTCGTTCAGCTACCGGCAATCCTGCGACAATACCTTCACTCTTGGCAAGAAGTGTTCCTACACCCATTTGTGTAGGCGGCACTGTTGCATCTGTCGTTATATCACCGATGCCAATGTCCTCTTCAAAGGCAAGTTCGATTAAGGGATCTAATGAGCGCAGATTCAGCATATTTGATGGTTATCAGTTCTCGGTTATCAGTTTTCAGACAGGAGACGCTTGTGGCAGATGAGAATGGGCCCCAACTCCTACAACGAAATTAACCGATAACTGATAACTTTAACCATCAACTCGTGCTTTAACACTTATAACGGAGGCGAGTTGATGGTTAAAACTATGGTACTAATATCTTTCCAGATAGGGTGTTAGGAACTTCTTCGCGTCTTCTGTGACATCCCACGCATCGGGCCAGAAACAGAGATCTATGGAGAACCAATCGCCATCGTATCCCGTCTCCTCCATGATAACAGGAATAATCGCGTCGAAGTCCAGAACACCATCCCCGAAAGGTGCGTGTGTGCTTGTTTCGTCGCCATGGAGCGTGTTGTCGGAATCAATGAGATGGAAGTGACCGATCTGTCCTTTTAACTGACGTGCAAGGTCAATGACCCCATTATCGCCGAGAGTCTCCTGCTCTCCGGGCTGCCGGGCACCGACAACTGCACACATCTGTGCATGGCACGTATCAAACATCACCTTGAAATTCGGGTGATCGACTGCTTTCGGCATATCAATAATCTCGCTGGGTTTGTTGAACATAAATCCAG